>JAUNTE010000325.1 GCA_030538855.1 Oscillospiraceae bacterium | reverse complement strand
AGCCCCGAAAAAGCGCTGAGAACGCTGAAATTGACGTTGGGAGAAGCGGAAAAATGAAAAAAAAGGTATTGGTGACCATCTGCGGCCGCGCGGGCAGCAAAGGGTTTCGCAATAAAAATTTAAAGACGTTCTGCGGCAGGCCGCTGGTGTATTATACGCTTTCTGCCGCCGGGCTTTTTCAAAAAGCGCGGCCGGATATGGAGGTGGAGGTTTGTCTGAATACCGATAGCCCCGAACTTGCCGCCCTGGTGGCTGAAAAATATCCCGAAACGGTATTTTTGCCGCGCGGCGGTGAATTGGCCGGGGATACGGTGCCCAAGATGGCGGTGTTTCAGGACAGCCTTGCCCGTATGGAGGAGAAAAACGGGACGCGGTACGACTATTTGATCGACCTTGACATCACCAGCCCTTTGCGCCGGTGCGGCGACGTGGCGGGCGCGGTGGCGGCAAAAGAGGCGCGGCCGGATATGGATTTGATTTTCAGTGTGACCGAGGCGCGGCGAAACCCCTATTTTAACCAGGTGCGGGCGGTGGGAGACCCCGCGCGCGGCGGCCATGTGGAAAAGGTGCTGGACAGCCCCTTTACCGCCCGTCAGCAGGCCCCAGCCGTATATGACCTGAACGCCAGCATCTATGTGTTTGAGCGCGATTTTTTGGCCCGGAACAAAACGGGGATATTGTGGGACGGCGTCTGCGGTATTTATGAGATGCAGGATACCGGCGTTCTCGATATCGATTCAGAAGACGATTATCTTTTGATGGAGGCCATTGCGGCGCATCTGTACCAAAAAGAGGAAGATTTTGCAAAAGTGCAAAAAAATATCCGATGACGCTTTGAAGAGAGGCTGAGACGTGATATAATAAAAAGTCGGACGGAAACGGTTTCAAGGGGACTGTACGGCTTTGCTGAAAGGGCAGGACGCAACGTCGCTGCCCTTTTTGTTTGCCGGGCGTCCGATACAGGGAAGGGAGAGGAAATGATGTCTTATCAATTTTTATTTGATTTGGCGCTGATTTTAATCAGTACCAAGGTTTTTGGGCTTATCACCCGCCGGTTTCAGATGCCGCAGGTGGTGGGCGCGCTGGTGGCGGGGCTTATTTTTGGGCCGGCGGTGCTCAACTGGCTGCATGAGACGGAATTTTTAACCAGCCTTGCCGAGCTGGGCGTCATCGTCATCATGTTTTCGGCGGGGATGGGTACCGATATCCGCGAGCTGAAAAAATCAGGCAAAGCGGGTTTTCTGGTGGCGCTTTGCGGTGTGCTGGTGCCGCTGTTGGGCGGCGGGGCGCTGGCCTGGGCGTTCAACCGGGGAGAATTTGCGCATCCCGGCAACCCGCTTTTACAAAATATCTTCATCGGCGTTATTTTGACGGCCACTTCTGTCAGCATCACCGTTGAGACGCTGCGCGAGATCGGCAAGCTGTCTACCAAAGTGGGCAATACGATTTTGGCGGCCGCCATTATCGACGATATTCTGGGCCTGATCGCGCTCACGGTAGTTACCAGCCTTGCGGGCGCTGAGGTGAACATCTTATTGGTGCTGGCCAAAATCGCGGCGTTTTTTGTGCTGACGGTGGGCGTTTACGTCATTGCCAGAAAGGTATTCAACTGGTATGCCGATAAAAAAGGCCGTCAAAACCTGCACCGCTACCCCATTGCGGCTTTTGTGCTGTGTCTGGCGCTGGCCTGGGTGGCTGAAGAGATTTTCGGCGTGGCGGATATTATCGGCGCGTTTGCTGCCGGGCTGATCATTGCGGGCACCAAAAAGGCGGATTATATCTCGGCAAAATTTCAGCCGGTGCAGTATCTGTTTCTCACCCCGGTGTTTTTCGCGGCAATCGGCATTAAGGTAGTGCTGCCGAATATGGATTGGATGATCGTGACCTTTGCGGTGCTGATGGTGCTGACGGCGGTGCTGACCAAAGTGGTTGGCTGCGGCCTGGGCGCTAAACTGTGCGGGTTCACCAATCGTGAATGTATCCAGACCGGGTTTGGCATGGCCTGCCGCGGCGAGGTGGCGCTGATCGTGGCAAATAAGGGCGTGGCGATGGGGCTGATGCCTGCCGCGTTTTTTGGGCCGGTCATCATCATGGTGGTGTGCTGCGCCATTTTCACCCCCATACTGCTGAAGGCCGTTTTCAAGCCCAGCAAAAAAGAAGCGGCCTACGCCGATTTGGAGGCCAGCGCGCTGGTGGACCGTCTGGACAGCCAGGAGCAGCTTGAGGTCATCAGCGACCAACTGCTTTCGGCTGAACGTAAAATGCATGAAAAACAAGAGAATTAAACGGTATGAAAGAGGAGAGGCCGAACGATGGATTATAACCGCGAGGCGCTTTTGCGCCATGAAGCCTGCCAGGGCAAGCTGGAGACCGGCTGCCGGATGCGCCTTGAAGACCGTGAAGACCTGAGCGTGGCCTACACGCCCGGCGTGGCCGAGCCGTGCCGCCGGATTGCCGAGGACCCTGCGGAGGTATACCGGTATACCTGTAAAGGCAGGCTGGTGGCGGTGGTGACGGACGGTACGGCGGTGCTGGGGCTGGGAGACATCGGGCCGAAGGCCGCCCTGCCGGTGATGGAGGGCAAAGCGGTGCTGTTTAAAG
>JAUNTE010000324.1 GCA_030538855.1 Oscillospiraceae bacterium | reverse complement strand
GGGGATGGTGGTGACAAAAAGTACCCCGCAGAAGGAATACGCCAGCGTTTTGTTTTTGAAATGGCTGACGGAAAGCCAGCGCAATTTGGATTTTATGGCCTCGGCTGGATACCTGCCGGTAAAAAAAGAAGCGGTGACGGCAGAAAAGATGGAGGCGTTTTTTGACGAGATGACAGGCGCGCTCACCCCCTCTTTAGAACAGACGCTGCGGGTGGCATTTGAAACGGTGGCCAATACCCCGCTGTATACCAACAAAGCCTTTGAAAACGGCAGCGCCGCCCGTAAGGTTTTAAGCCACAACCTGGCAGACCGGGCGCAGGCGGATCGGGCCGCTATTTTAGAGGCGGTACAAAACGGGGCCGACTATGCCGAGACCGTGGCGGCCTATACCTCTGACGAAAGTTTTGAGGCCTGGTACGCTGGTTTTGAGGCCGAGCTGAACAAGCTGAAACAGTAAAAGGGGATGCCAAATGCGTAAGTGGAGCAAATCTATTTTCATACATGTGTGGCTCCCGGTGGTGCTGGTGCTGCTTTTACAGTCGATAGCCATCTATTTCTGCGTAAATTACTGGCTGATAGGCGATTCCATTACCAACAATTCAATAAAAATATTGACGCAGACGGTGGAGAACAGCCAGCTGCAGGTGCAGAATAAAATGCTGCACCGCTGGGCCACCGTGGAACAGGCAGCCCCCGGTATCGATGAGGCCACCCGCGATTTTTTAGAGAAAAAAAACGTGGAGATCGGCGCCCTTTCCACTGATAACGTGCTGGCGCAGGAGTATTTGATCGAGATCGCCCCTCAGCTGCTGAGCGCGCTGGAGACCAGCCAGACAAGCGGCATTTTTTTGGTGCTGAGCAACGGAAAAGAGGCGAGCGCCGGTACCTCTATGCAGTTTCAGGGGCTTTATTTTCGGGACGGAGAACCCGAGGTGAACGCGCAAAACCATGCGGACATCATGCTTTTGCGCGGCCCTGCGGCGGCGGCAAAGCGGTGGAACGTGGCGTTGGATTCTCTTTGGACGATGCAGTACCGGTACGAACCGGCCCATACCGACATGAGCTATTATTTTACCCCGTTTATGAACGCGGGGGTCTCCGGCGGGGACGACACGCGGGGCGGCTATTGGTATGGGCCGTTTTATCTCAGTGATCTTGTAAAAAACGATACCACCGAGATCTATACCTACTCTTTTCCACTTTTAGACGACACGGGCCGCCCCTACGCCGTGCTTGGGGTAGAGATAGAGCGGTCTCAGTGGGAAAAGCTGCTGCCTTTCGCCCAGGTATCGCGGGATGGCCAGGGCGGCTATCTTCTGCTACGCCTTTTTGCAGAGAACGATAAGACCTTGGCAGAGGTGAAAAGCGTATTCGGGCCAAGCGTGGAGAGCGAATTTTCAACAGGCGAGATACTCACTCTGCAGCAGAATAAGAAATATCCCATGCTGTCCGCGATAACAGGTAAGACCCTGCTGAAAAGCCCCGCATATCTCAGCGAAATATCCTTTAAGCTATATACGGATGACAGCCCTTACGCAGACGATATTTGGGCTGTGGCCGCGGTTGCGAACGAGGATATGCTGTTCGGCACCACCCAGAACATCCGCGTGAATCTGCTGTGGTATATGTTTGCCTTTAGTATGATAGGCATCGCCGCCAGCCTGTTTATCGGCCGGATGGTGAGCAAGCCTGTGACGGCGATGGCCCGCAGGCTGCGTGAACAGAAAAACGCCGCCGGTACGGTGACGCTGCCAAAATCAGGCATGAGTGAGCTGGACGAACTGGCCGGCGCGGTAGAACAGTTTAGTTTTCGGAAAGAGACCATTTATGCCCAGCTGCGGCAGGAGCGGGAACGCTATCTGGTTGCGCTGGAGAGTATGGCGAACTATATTTTTGAATATGACCCAACGCTGGATATGATGCTGGTGTACAATCTGGGCGGTAAAAACAGCCGCAGCGTGGCCCGCCCGGCCGAATACCCCTACTACCGCAAAGAGCTGGTAGAGGGCAAGCTGTGCCGGGGCGAAGACGTGCAGCAGATGCTGCGGGTGCTGCGCGGTGAAGAAAGCGAAGAATTTTGCGGTTGGTTCTACCACTATAAAAACTTTCCAAGCGGCTGGTATCAGGTGAAAAGCCGCGCGCTGCTGAATACGGCGGGCCAGGTGGAAAAGGTAGTGGGCAGCCTGTGCGACGTCACCCGCCAGAAAGAGGAGGAGATCGCCGCGCATTACCGTATGCAGCGGGACGCGGTGACCGGCCTTTATAAATCGGGCGCGGGCTGGGCCGAGCTTGAGCGGCGGCTGCAGCAAGACCCCGACGGCGTTTTATGCATATTGGATATTGACGGGTTTTCAGCCATGAACCGTAAATATGGTATGCTTTACTGCGATGTGATCGTTGAGCAGCTGGGCGTACTGGTAAAAGAATTTTTATCCCCTCAGGATATGGCCATCCGTCAGGGCAGCGGCCAATTCGTGCTTTTGCGCGCGGGGCAGGATGAAGAGGCGGCCAGAGAGTACTGCGAGGATGTTTGCCGCCGGGCCGCCGACGTCTATATCGGAGAGGACGAGGGGCCGGGGCTGTGCGTCTCGGCCGGGGTATGTGC
>JAUNTE010000323.1 GCA_030538855.1 Oscillospiraceae bacterium | reverse complement strand
GCAACTATACTTTCATATATAATGCTGTTTTGAATAAAGAAATACATGTTTATGGAATAAAAACCAATATAAAATCCCCGTGGTATACCACGGGGATTTTATATATACTATGATATGAAAAAAGCGACAAAAAGAAAAAACAAAAGTTTTACTGTTATACAGATCCCGAGCTGACGGCGTCTAGTTCGCTGATTTCACGGAAGGTGATCTCATAATCTGTTGACGCAACGGCGATGACCCGGCCGTCGCTTGCTAAAAATTTTCCGCAGGGCTTATGGCCGTAAAGAATCTGGATAGTGCCCTCAAATTGCTGCAGGGCGGGCAGCATCCAGCTTTCGGCCAGCGTGTCACGGTAATCATCCGGCTGGTAGACCTCAAGATCTGGGTGAAGATAATAATCCCAATATACATTGTCCAGCGTCATGACAACGCAGTCGCCGTCTACGGCAATGGTGCAGACAGCTTCAGAAGAGGGGGTGAGTTTACTGAGCTTGCGGTCGTTTTGCAGCATATCGGTGTAGACCTGGGCGGTGGCCTTGCAGAGCTTATCTAAATTTGCGAGCTGAGGCGCGATGAAGGCCTCGGCTTTTGCCAGCGCGGCGGCGGTCGTTTCCTCCGCGGCCTGCGGATTGGGATAAACAGCCTCTACTACCGCGTGCAGCCCTATCGTGCTGTCGGTAGGCGCGGTCTGGGCGTCCAGAAGCTTGATGACGGCTTCGGGCTGGCCCTCATCGGGCATGACCGACAGACTGATGGAATAGGTTTGGTAGGGCGCGCCGTCCATAGGGAGGGCGACGAAAAATTTTCCGTCCTGCACAACGGCGGTTTGAGCGGGAAAACTCAAAGCGGCAAAGCCGTTATTATCGCACCAGACAGGCAGGGCGGTATAGCTGCCGTATTGCTCCAGTATCGCGTTGCGGGCGGCATTGGCGCCGTCTATCTGGACGGTGAGCAGCGTGCCGTCGGGAAGATCGGCCGTTCCTTCCAGCGTGATCTCGGCACGCTGGGCATTGGCAGTTACCGTTACATCGGGAGAAAACTCTTTGACGCCGGCATTGGAGGGAGCACAGCCGCACAGCGCGGACAGCAGGATAAAGCAGCACAGAAGGGCGGATAGACGAAAGGATCGCAGTTTCATAACAAGAACTCCTTTATAAAACGTATTCAGCGGGCCGCTTTCATCGGTAGAGAAAACAGCGTATTTTTAAAGACCTATTATTATCATTGTACTATAAAAAAATTGATAATTGCAATAGAAAAATGACTGTTTTATGACTAAAATTCTGTAAAAAGGCAAAAACACAGCCGATACAGGCGGGATAGGGGAAAAATATTTGTCACCTTTCAGCGATTGTGGTACAATAACAATTACTTGTAAAAGATTTGCAGTATGGAGGAGAAACAGCATGGCAGAGAACCAGCAGAGCGCCCTGGAGGGCCAGGATTACAATGAGTTGGTACGGATACGCCGCGAAAAACTGGCGGCTTTGTGTGAAGCGGGAAAAGACCCTTTTACCATTACCAAATATGATGTGACGGACCATGCCGCCGGCATCAAAGAGAACTTTGTGGATAAAGAAGAAGGGGACGAGACCCCCGGGCCCTGCGTCTCGGTGGCGGGGCGCATTATGACGAAACGGGGCATGGGCAAAGCGGGATTTGCCGATTTGCAGGATGCGACCGGGCGGATACAGCTGTATGTGCGTAAGGATATGCTGGGGGAAGAAGCCTACGCCGAATTTAAAAAATATGACATCGGCGATATTGTGGGCGTGAAGGGCGAGGTATTTCGTACCCATATGGGTGAGATCTCGATCAAAGCCAGCGAGGTGACGCTGCTTTCAAAAAGCCTGCTGCCGCTGCCGGATAAATGGAGCGGCCTGAAAGACACCGACACCCGTTACCGCCAGCGGTATGTTGACCTGATCGTCAACCCTGAGGTAAAGGACACGTTTATGAAACGCAGCCTGATCTTGCGCGAGATCAGGAATTATCTGGATGAAAAAGGCTTTTTAGAGGTGGACACCCCTATTTTGACCCCCTTTGAAATTGGCGCGGCGGCCCGGCCGTTTATGACGCACCACAATACGCTGGATATGGATATGGTGCTGCGCATCGAGACGGAGCTGTATTTGAAACGCCTGATCGTCGGCGGGTTTGACCGGGTATATGAGGTGGGCAGGATCTTTCGCAACGAGGGGATGGATACCAAACATAACCCTGAGTTTACAACGATTGAATTATACCAGGCGTATACGGACTATTACGGCATGATGGACCTGGTGGAAGAGCTGTACAAGCGGTTGGCGCAGAGGGTGTGCGGCGGTTTGGTCATCCCGTATCAGGGGCATGAGATCGATATGGGACATTGGGAGCGGCTGACCATGGCCGAGGCGGTGAAGAAATATTCCGGCGTGGATTATTACGCGTGGAAAAACGACGAGGACGCCGCGGCGGCGGCCCGGGAGCATCATGTGGAGCTGCCGGAAAACCCGACCAAAGGGGCGATTTTGGCTGAATTTTTTGACGCTTTTGTAGAAGAAAAGCTGATCCAGCCCACGTTTATCTATGATTATCCGGTGGAGATCAGCCCGCTTGCCAAACGCAAAC
>JAUNTE010000322.1 GCA_030538855.1 Oscillospiraceae bacterium | reverse complement strand
GTTTTTACATTGCCTTTATTGTCCTCATAGCTCAATACTACTGTTCCGGTAATGGTGCCCGCCTCGTTGCCAAGTATGGCAAAATCCACCGAGTTCTCGGTGCCCGCGTTTACATTGCCGATGTACTGCGATTGCCCGGGGTTCGCCATATCTCCTTTTATCTCAGCAGAAAGGTTATAGATGATCCCTTTGCCTTTATTCACATAATACAACGTCAGGGTCTGCTCTTCGCCCGCATAAAGCACCTCGGGCGGCTCAATACGGGATATTTCAAACCGCTCTTTCTGCGTGACGTTTACAGCCACCTCCTGCATACAGGTGACGGCCTCGCCGTTCCATGTGCCGCTGTATGTGATCGTCGCCTGATAAGAACCCGGCTCGGCGTTATTGTCGGCAATAAGCGCGAACGTCGCGGTCAGCGACGCGCCGGGCGCGACATTGCCCAAAAATACGGTATTTGAGCCGTTGGCCAGCTTCAGCTTTTCGCTGCCGGTCAGGGTTGCGGTCACGTTTTCCACCGTCTCGCCCGCGCTGGGGTTCTTCATGGTGCCGCTGATGGAAAAGCTCTCTCCCGCATAAACGTCGGTAGTGCTTGCTGAGATGCCCGTGGGCACGATAGTCGGTTTTGCGCCGGGGGTGGCCTCTACGTTTTTGCACTGGATGATGTTTTGCGTGAACGAGGAAAGCGGTGTGCCAAGCGGCGCGTTATTGGCATCATAATACGCTACGGTAAAGGTGTAATTCGCGTCGCCGCCATTGTAAGTAACACCGTACATAATTACAGAAAAAGCAATCCCCACCTCCGCGGGTTTCGCCTCTATTTTTATCTCTCTGGGGCTGCTGAACGCGCCGGTGCCCGCGTTTACCGATACCCGTGAAGGGATGGTGCTCGGATGCGCCGGGTCGTTCATATCAGTAAAGTCAGTTTTATCCGCCGCCGTATCATAAAGGGTAAACGCCAAATTAACGGTATCTCCGGGTTTTATCTCGTTCACGGCGTTTCCGTTGCTGTCCACTGCCGTATAAGCCGCTATCGTAAGGCTGGTCGTCTTGGTCTCTTCCGCCAGGGCCGTCCCCGCAAGCATGGTAAAGGCCAGCACCAGCGTCAGCAAGGCCGTTAAAGCACTTCTTACCGTTTTACTTTTTTTCATTGTTCTGTTCTCCTTTTTCCTCACTATTTCCATTTTTCTGCGGCTTTTCATCCTGCAGTTCGATTGCTTGGCTGATCTTCTCCGCCATCGCCGCCTTATCCGCCGTCCGTATCTTTGCGGCGTTCCCGGCAACCCCTTGCTTTTTTCCTTTTGGTCCGTTTTCGGGTTTTATCTGCGCGGCCTTTTCTGCCTCTAAGGCGGCTTCGGCCTCCAGCTTTTCATACCAGCTTCCGTCGGTGCGTTCGTCTTTTACGATCTGTCCGTCCTTCAGCGTCACGATCCTGTCGGCGCAGCCCGCCAAATCATGTTCATGGGTCACCATCACAAAGGTGATCCCCTCTTCTTTTGCCAGTTTGATCATCGAGGCCAGTACCTGTTTCGTCGTTTTTGAATCCAGATTTCCCGTCGGCTCATCGGCAAAAATGATTTTTGGTTTCCCCACAAAGGCGCGGGCGATGCCGACACGCTGCTGCTGCCCGCCCGACATCTCGGTGGGGCGGTGGGTCATACGGTTTCCAAGGCCCATTTTTTTCAGTTCGGCCCGGGCCAGTTTTTCTCTCTGCCGTTTCCCAACGCCCTTAAACATCAGCGGAAGCGCTACGTTTTCTATAGCTGTCAGCTGATGAAGCAAATTGTAAGACTGAAAGATAAACCCCAAATTCTGCTGGCGAAAAATCGCCAGATCCTTTTCGCTCATCTCAGAGATATTATGCTTGCCGATAAGTACCCGCCCCTTATTGGGCTTTTCAAGCCCCGCCAATTGGTTGAGCAGGGTCGATTTTCCGCTGCCGGAGGGGCCCACGATGGAACATATCTCGCCTTGTTCGATGTCCAGATTGATATTATCCAGCGCGACGACCTTTTCTTTGCCGACGCGGTAGATTTTTTTTACGTTCTGCACCCTGATGATCGGCGCCAAAACGCGTCACCGCCTTCCACTTTTTATCATTGACGCCGCGGTTGCAGCGTACCTTTTACCTCTGCGGGCCGCAGGCTTCATCCCGCCAGCCAAAGCCACATCACCGCCAGCCCCTCCCGCAGGTAACAGGGCGGCGCCGCCAGTATGCCGATGGGCGCGGGCAGGCTGCGGATATCTGAGAAGCCTGCTTTTTTCGCATATTGCCCGGCCCGGTAACTGTGAAACGCGTTGGTGATATACACGATCGGCTCGCCCGGGCCTATCCCTTCCTGCCGCAGCAGTTCCAGCGAATACTGAAAATTTTCTCTTGTCGAAGCAGAGTGTTCTTCTTTTACGATATGGCTTTGCGGTATGCCTTTTTCCAGCAGATACCGCTCCATCACATAGGCCTCGGTATACGCCTCATCACTGCCCTTCCCGCCTGAAACCACGATCAGCGCATCCCGGTTTTCCTCATAATAGCTCACCGCCATATCCAGCCTGTCCTGCAAAACGCTGTTGGGGCGGTCGCCTTCCAAGCCCGCCCCCAGGACGATCACCGAT
>JAUNTE010000321.1 GCA_030538855.1 Oscillospiraceae bacterium | reverse complement strand
CCTCGTCAGCTATCTCAGCGTCATCACCAACATCTGCGGCGTTTTGATCCTGACGTTCACGGTTTTTTTAGAGCGCTTCAAAAGCAAAAAGAAATTGACCATCGCGCTCACCATCCTCACAAAAGCGGCCACCTTTTTCATTGTGACCATTCCGGCTTTCGTCCCGCCGGCATATCAGCTTGTCCTTTTCGTTTTCGTTGTCATTATTGCGTTTACGCTACAGGCGCAGACGACGGTTTCACTCAACAACTGGATGGTAGATTTTATCCCGGCAGAGAAAAGCGGGCGTTATATCTCGTTCCGGCAGACGCTGTCTCTCATCGTCACCGTCCTCCTGTCCCTTACCAGCGGATATTTTATGGATTCCATGCAGGATGAATACACAGGGTTTCTCCTTCTCTTTTCTTTTGCCCTTTTTATGGGCGTCATCGAGGTCGTTCTGCTGCTGCGTACCCCAGACAGCCCCTTCCCCTCTTCTTCTCCTGAAAAAAGCGGCGCCAAACTATGGCAGGCCATGAAAAAGCCCTTGAAAGACCGGGCTTTCATAAAATTTGTCCTTTACATTGTATTGTTTTATATGATCCTTAATATTTCCGACAGCTTCACAAACGTCTATATGCGGCGTTATCTTGATCTTCCCTATACCGCTATCACCATGATGACGCTGATCCTCTCTCTTCCCCAAATCGTTTTTCTTGGATTATGGGGAAGGGTCAGCGATAAACTCGGCCATCAATTTGTGCTGAAAACTTCCATCTGGCTCTTCGCGGGTGAAACGCTGTTTTTATTCCTCTCCTCCCCTACTAATTGCTATTGGCTCATTCCCATCGCTTTTTTCATCGCATCCATCGGCAACGCCGGGTTTATCATCGCCGTTTTCAACCGGCGGTATGAACTGATCCCTCCAAAAAATCGTATTGCTTACGATAACCTTTATACGGCCGCGCTGGGCGTTGGCTTTATTCTGGGGCCTCTTCTGGGCGGATTTATCAAAAGCGCGTTTGAGTCGATCCCCTTCATTTCCTCCCTGATGCCGATCGCCAATATCCGTCTGCTTTATCTTTTGTCCGCTGTCGGTATTCTTGTTTTACAGATCATCTATACCATCAGCGACAAAAAGCCGGCCGTCTGCCGCAGTACCGGGGCCGATTGCTGCTGCATTGGGGCCGAAAGCCCCTGCGCGCCGCCGCTTTCCAAACAGTGACCGTCCAATGCTTTCAGATAAAAAACGTTTTTTATTTTTAGGGGATACGGCATCCCCTCAAGACAGCTTTTTAGGCGGGACGGCAAACCTTTAACCTCGGTTATGGCAGCTTCGCTCTAAACCGTGCGGCCCCGCCCCACCTTTTACATATAGATATAAAACCGGTGTGAAGCTTTGTCTTCACACCGGTTTTATCATGTTTGCTTTTCTCAGCAGCTCCGGCGGGCCACCCGCCGAATCATAAAAATCTTATCTGTGCGGCCGCCTTAAACACCCGCAAAACGGCACAAATGGCACACGCTTCCTATTTTATATATCAAGAAAACAACGCCGTCACACGCTGCCAAAAGGTCGTCTTTTCAGCAGAAACCGCGGTTTCCTGCACCTGCGGATCTTGCTTTTGCACCGCGGGCGCAAGCACTTTATAAACAAACTTTACTGTCCCCTCGGCGTTTTCAGGCGCGCCTGAAAAACCCTGATACGCCAAAGCGCTTTCTTTCAGCGCTTCACCAACGTCAGACAACGCCTGCACCGCGTCCAGTTCCTCGCTTTGCAGCAGCTGCTGGATGCCCTCTTTATTATAAGTGATCAGCCCTTCTGAAAGGGTATTGGCGCCGCCAAGCAGCTGAGACGTCCCATCGGCCAGCGCCGCCGCGCCTCCTGCCAATTCCTGCGCGCCGCCGGACAATGCCGACGCGCCGCCCCGCAGGTCGCTGGCGCCCGCCGCTAAGGGCGCGGTGCCCTGGGTGTACAGCTGCGCCGCCGAGGCGGTATACAGGGCGAGCCCATCGCAAAAACCCTTCACCTGATCAAGCTGCGCCAGCAGCTGGTTAAGCATTTTTCCGCTCTCACCGGCTTTGGCCAACGCCTGCTGCAGCGCGATATACCCAGCCTGCCCCTCGCTCATCTGCTCAAGCACCATATTATCCAGCGCCGCTTCTGTCTGCTGGTCGATAAATACGGCTTTTTCCGCCAAGGCCTGCTGCATATCCGGGCTGCCCAGCGCGGCCTCCAGCTGCGTCTGGCCCGCGGGGTCACGCAGCAGGGCCTCTGCGGCGGCTTTCGCCTCTTCATCCGTCAGGGTATTTCCCGCTGCGGCAGCCTGGCTGCGCACCAAAATATTCGCCGCCACGTTCATCTGGATGCTTTGCTTTGCCGCAGCACGGTTTGCGTCGGTTTTCACCTGCGCCTCCACCCCGGCCCGCACCTGCTGATAAACATTTTCTTCGCCCAGCTGTTCCAGCATCCCGCCAAGCACCGCGCTGTAATTTTCCTTGGTCAGTAAAACGCCGCCCCCGCCCAGCGCCGCGTTCAGCTGTGAAGACGCGTTTGCTAAAATCGCATCAAAAATCGCCGCCGCGCCGGCATTCAGCTCATCATTATTTAAAATCAGCTGCCCCAAACCGGCGTTGA
>JAUNTE010000035.1:6752-13911 GCA_030538855.1 Oscillospiraceae bacterium | reverse complement strand
GCATCAGTTACCTGTTCAGCTGGCTGTTTACCCGCCCGGTAAGTCGGCTTTCAAAAGCGGCGCGCCAGATGGCGCAGGGAGATTACGCGGTGGCGCTGCCTCCGGCGGGCCGGGACGAGATCGGGGTGCTGACGGACGATTTCAACCGCATGGCGGTTGAAGTGGCGCGTACCGACCGCCTGCAGAAAGACCTGGTGGCCAACATCAGCCATGACCTGCGCACGCCGCTTACCCTGATGAAAGGATATGCCGAGACGATACGCGACCTGACGGGAGAAGACCGGGAAAAACGGAACGAACAGCTGGGCATCATCATCGATGAATCCGACCGTCTGTCCGGGCTTGTCAACAGCGTGCTGGAACTGAGCCGCCTGGAAGCGGGCACCGAAAAACCTGAGCCGGTGGAATTCGATCTGTGCGATTTTTGCGAGGAGCTGACCTACCGTTATACAGACCTGTGTGAAAAACACGGATACACCCTGCGGCTGGACATCCCCCCGCAGGAGCGGCTGGTCTGGGCAGACCCCGCCTTGATGCAGCGCGTACTGCACAATCTGCTCTCAAACGCCTTTGCGCATATCGGCCCGGATAACGAGATCGTTCTCTCTGTGCGGGACGTGCCCGCCGGCGTACGGGTGACGGTGGAGGACCACGGAAAAGGCATTGCGCCGCAGGACGCAGACCGGGTATTTCAGCGGTATTACCGTGCCCGCTCAGATAACGGAAAGCCGGGCGCGGGGCTGGGGCTTTCCATCGTCCGCGCTATTTTAGAGAGCCATAGCTTCGCCTACGGCGTTGACAGTACCCCAGGCCAAGGCGCACAGTTCTGGTTTGAGCTTCCCTGTAAAATACAGGGCGGCAAAGCGGAAGACGGAAAATAAAAAAGCGGTTTTAAAAAGCGGCGTCTCTGGTCCAGCCAGATAAAAATATTGTTTTTTTAAGCCGGGCAGGGTATTATAAAATCACTATAAAAAAGGGGTGGAAAATATGGTTCAGCGGCGGGAAATTTTTATCTGCATTTTGCTCTCTATCGTCACCTGCGGCATTTACAGTATTTACTGGTTTATAAAATTGACAAACGACGTCAATTATTTAAGCGGCCTTGTCAACCAGACTTCGGGTGGGATGGCATTTTTGTTCACCCTGCTCACCTGTAATATCTACGGCCTGTATTGGGCGTACAATATGGGCGAAAAATTAGACATGGCAAAAAAGCAGCGCGGTGTGCCCGCCTCAAACGGCGGCCTTTTGTTTTTGATCCTGCAGCTTTTATGCGCCCCTGCAGCCTTTGCCGTCATGCAGAATGAGATCAATAAATTTGCCGGCTGAACAGCGGCGGCGGCTGAAAAAAGCGGGCACGGCCCTGCTGGCGGCGTTTGTCGCGGGGCTTTTTTACACGATGCTGTGCGCGGCAGGATATGCGATACCCTGCGTTTTTCACACCGTCACCGGCCTCTATTGCCCCGGCTGCGGCATATCACGGATGTGCCTTGCCCTGCTGCGTTTTGACTTTGGTTCCGCGTTTCAGTACAATGCGGCGGCCTTGCTGACGCTGCCCGTTTTTGCGGCGTGGGGGATATACACCCTGTACGGCTATTTAAAAACCGGTACGTCTCGCCCCACAGGGGCGGTAAAATGCCTGGTGTGGGCGCTGACGGCTTTTTTTCTGCTGTTCGGCGTTCTGCGTAATCTGCCGGGGCTATCTTTTTTGGCGCCCGTTTAGCTTTTCAGCCGGGCGCTTTTTTAAAGGCGTTATAAAAGGCAGGCCATGGCGCAGCTTCAGCGCTGCAAAGCCGCGGCGCTTTAAAGTAACGGGCAGCGCCCCGCCTGCAGCCGCCCTCGTCATGGACAACGACAAAAAAATGCGCCCCGGCCCGAAGGCGGGGGCGCATTTGCACTTTATAAAGGTGAAAGGATAATCAAACACAGTTTGAGGGTGGATCTTGTGCAGAAGAAGCGGAGGCAGCGGGCAACGGCTGGTTTTTTTCCGTTTTGGAGGACGGACCCGCCGAGCTATAGACATAGGGCGCTTGCGGCGTGGAGGGAACGGCCTGCGTATTTGTTTTTCGGCCCGGAGAGATGGCCAGTTTGACCGAGAAAGCCAGAGAAAGCGCCGCTGCGGGAACCAGCGAAAAAACCTTCAGCTTGATCTGCATATCATGGATGTCGGCCCCAAGGCTCAGCCACTGCCGCGCGTCCTGGCCGAACTGAGAGGCAAGGTCGCTCCAGAAGGTGAAATCACTCCAGCGGGAGGGAACCAGCCAGGCCGGCAGAAAGCTTAAAAAGGTGCCGCACCCCAGACAGGCCACAATAAAAAGAACATACCCGATCCACCGTCTGGGCACGCCCCGGGCGCGCAGCCCGCGCCACAGCAGCATGCAGCCGCCCACGCAGGGCCCCAGCCAGGCCAGCAGCCAGGCGATCTGCACAAGAAGCGGAAAATCCAAAAAGATTTCCGGCTCACGCAGGCCGCTGCCGCGCATAAACACCAGGGCCTCTTGCTTGCTGCCGGGGCCGGTAAGGGCAACGCCCGTATACGAAGGGCCGTTTTTATCAGGCGGCGAGGCCGCCATGGCAAACATTTCTTCGCTTTTAAAAATGCCCCGCACGTAATATGTTTCCCCCGCGTATTCCACCGGCTGCCCAAGCAGATCTTTCTGGCTGCCAAACAGCGCATCCGCCAGCGGCACAGAGAGGGCGAGGCCCCGTTCCTCCACCGCAGAAGGGTAGCCGCCTTCTACAAAACTGGCGGGGTAGACATACGCGCCTTCTCCGTAGTACAAAAGGACGTCCGCGCTTTTGGCTTTATCAAACAGCGCGTCTTTTTCCCATCTCCACAGCACCGCGTTATAGGGGGTATCCAGGGTTTTATCTATAAAGTCCTGCGCTTCCTCAGGGCCTAAAGGCCGGGTCGTATACCGCAGCGACATGGCGGGGGCAGAAACAGACAAGTCCGCGGCAATCGAAAAACTCCACAGGCATAAAAGAGTATAACAGACGAAAAGGCCCAGCCTGCCAAGCCTTTGCCGCCGGCTCATGCCAGCCGTACCCGGTCGCCGCTCTTTACGGGGCGGGTGCTGGAAATTACGATTTTAGAGTCATATTTCAGCGCGCTGGAGGAGATGGCCGCAACCATATCGTTGCGCGCGTCAACGCTGACACTGACACGCACCAGCTCGTTTTGCAGGCCGAGGACGGTGTTCTTTTCCTCCACTACCAAAATATAGGTGCCGTTTTGGTCGGTGTGCAGGGCTGTGAGCGGCACACAGGCGGGATAATTCTTTTTGTTGATGGTGAGCGACCCCCACATCTGCGCGTCAGGCTGGGGGTTACTTTTTGCAGAGAAGGTAAAGCGAAGGCGTACTGTAGAATCGGTGGCGCCGGGATAACGGTTACTCAACACGGCGTCAAAAGTCTTTTTGCCGTCGCTGAGCTGGATCTTGGTTCCGTTCGGCATGGCGTCAGCCAGCGTGCGGTTCACTTCGCTCTCCAGGCTGCATGCGGCCCCCGTCATCGAGAGTTTGAACGTGCTGTCGCTGGTGGTGACGCTGCCCTGGTCTTGGATCGAGAGAAGTACGCCCTCGGCCCCGGCGTTGACGATACCCTCCTGCGAGATGATCTGCGTCAATTGCCTGCGCACGGCGATCTGGTCGGCAAGCTCCAGCTCCATCAGCTGGGCCGAGAGTTCATTTTTTTGTTTTTGCGTCTCGGCCTGCTGCTGGGCGGCTTTGGCGGACGCTTCAGCCGACGCATAGCTGGCCTGGGCGTTTTGACGTGAGCGCTCGGCGCTTTCAGCCGCAGACAGCGCCTGCGCCTGCGCCGTCTGCGCGTCTGCCAGCTGCCGCCGGGCCTCCTCAAGCTGGGCCGGGTCAGGCGCGGGCTGGGCTTCCAGCTCCTGCACGCGCTGAAGGGCCTGCTGGGTCACTGCAGACGCCTCATTGAGCTTTTGCAAAGCCGTTTGATAATCCTGGCTGGCCCAGTCAAGCGTGTTGCGCAAAGAGACGAGGCTGCCGCCGTCGGCAGGGGTACCGGCGCGCAGAGAATTGATATCCAGCTGGGTCTGGCTGCAAAGTATTTTTTGCTTTTGCAGGGCTTCTTTTAAATCGTCCATATTCAGCTGCAGCACCGGCGTATCGGGCGAGACACTGTCCCCTGCCTGCACCAGCGTTTTTTCAATATGGATGCCGGCAGGCAGCTCTATACAAGTGGGGTCGTCCGCGCTCACCGTCCCGTTGATGGTGACGTCCTGTGAGATGAGGGCCTGGGTGGGGCCGCTTGTTTCAACCACCGCCATCGTCGCACCGGACGCACTTTTCGCCACAAAGGTACAGAGCAGCATAAAAATAAAAAACTTTAAAATATCCCACAGCGCTTTTCTCTGCCGCAGTTCACTGTGCGAAGACAGCTTTTCTCTGATAGCTTTTAAAGAGGGCAGTTTTCGTTTCATATTCGTCACTCCTTCATTCCTCCCGCCTGGATACCAAGCTCAAGATATTTTTGTCCGAACCGGAACACCAACACCGCCGGGGCCAGCATCAGCAAAGACGAGACCATGGCAAGGCCCAGATTGTCCTGCGCAATGTCCGGCAGATACAGCGACAAGGGCCAGAGCGATTTATCCTTCAAAAAGATCATGGGCTGCTCAATGGCGTTCCAGTTTTCAAGAAAGCCCAGTACCAGCGCGGATAAAATGCCGGGGCGGCCCAGGGGCAGCCCAA
Source organism: Oscillospiraceae bacterium (assembly GCA_030538855.1). Classification (GTDB taxonomy): domain Bacteria; phylum Bacillota; class Clostridia; order Oscillospirales; family Ruminococcaceae; genus JAUNTE01. Next base: position 9,193 of record JAUNTE010000035.1, on the reverse strand, counting down.
TATATAAAAAGATCTGCCACGGGTTGGCGCCGTCGATAGCGGCGGCTTCCAGCATGGCGAAAGGCACCGCGTCAAAGCCCTTTGCCATGATGAACACCGGAAAAGCGGAAAAGATGGCCGGTAAAATCACGGCCCAGTGGGTGTTGAGGGTACCGATGGCATTGGCCACCAGATAGCTGGATACCATCGTCACCTGAAAGGGCATCAGCATCAGTACGATGTACAAGGTAAACAGCAGCTTTTTGCCTTTGAATTTAAATCTTGAAAACACCCAGGCCGCCGGCGCGCCCACGATCAGCTGCCCCAAAACGACGGGCAGCACCAGCTTGCAGGTATTCCAAAACATGACGAAAAACTGCGGCGTATCCAGTAAAAGCTCTACCAGCGGCTGCAGGGTCGGAAAAGCCGGAATGAACGGCCAGAACGCATATCCCTCTCCGCCGAAAATAGGGCCGAGATAGACGCGCAGCTCGTCCAGCGGCATCAGGGCGCCCATAGCCATGCACCACAGGGGCCACCATACCAGCAGGGCCAGTAAGATAAGCAAGGTATGCATACCGGCTTTGCCGATCTTTACCTCACTTTTTCGTTGAAGTCTTTTTATTTTCATCGACGTCAATCCTCCCTGCTGAAAGCTTTTTGCAAAAAGAGGATGAGACACAGGCATACCAGCGCAACCACCACGGCCCCGGCGCACAGCCGCCCAACGTCCAGCTCGGCAAACCAGTTATTGAAAAGATGCTGCAGCTGGTAAATACTTGGGTGCGGATAAGCCCCCGCCACCAGATATGCCTCCCGGAATACTTTGAAGGCGTTGACCAGCCCCAGTACCGCGGATAAAAACAGTACAGGCAGCAGCTCAGGCAGGGTAATATGTAAAAAGCACTGTATCGCCCCGGCTCCATCCACCCGTGCGGCCTCATACAGGCTGTCGGGGATGCCGTCCAGCCCGGCCAGCCATAAGATCATATGGTAACCGCTGTTTTTCCATAAATAGGTGCCCACCAGTACCCAGAACGCGGCGTTTGTCTCCATAAAAGAGACGGGGTCCATCCCCATCGCCGTCAAAACGGCGTTGATGAGGCCTTGGTCGTGAAACAGCATCTGCCACAATAAAACGATGCTGGCCACCGGCACCGCCATAGGGATGAGATAGGTTGTTTTATACGCCCGCCCTTTTGGGCGCACGGCCCGCACCAGCAGCGCGATGACAAGGCTGATGGCCAGCAGCAGCGGGATGCAGGTGCCTAAAAACATAGCCGTATTTTTTACGGCCAGCTGAAACGCCTCGTTGCTGAATACCGATTGGTAGTTTTCGATCCCCTTAAAATTGCGCCCCATAGAATCAAAAAAACTGCGGCGCACGGCGTCTGCAAAAGGAATGAGCACGAAAATGAGTACGCCCGCAATGCTTGGCAGCAAGAAGGCAAAAGCCGCAAAGCCGCCGCCCGCCGAGCTTTTGACCTTTTTGATACGTCCTCTTCTCATAAGATCCCTCCTTGTTCTTCAAAGTTTAAATGAAAATATCTAAAAATATCCTGTAAAAAAATTTTTCCAGCGTCCAGCGCCCCCCGCAGGGCAGGGCATCTCAGATGAGAAAAGCTGAGGCCAGCCTTTCTGGCTTTCAGGTTTTCTTCAACTTTTTTTGTTATGATGGTATGATATAAGGTGAAGAGGAGGCGAGTTTTTTGCGGATACTGATGGTAGAAGATGACCAAAACCTGTGCCGCGCGGTGAGCGACCAGCTGAAACAGGCGGGCTATGATATGGACGTTTGCCATGACGCCGACGACGCGGCGTTTTATATAGCCGAAGGGGCTTACGACCTGGTCCTTCTCGACAGAATGCTGCCGGGCTGCGACGGCCTGACGCTGCTGAAAAAATGGCGCAAAAAAAAGCTGACCTGTCCGGTACTGATGCTGACGGCCATGGGCGGGATGGACGACAAAGTGGAAGGGCTGGACGCGGGCGCGGACGATTATCTGTCAAAGCCCTTTGACATCAGAGAGCTGCTTGCGCGCATCCGCGTTTTATTGAGACGAAAAGGAGATTTGATGCTGGAACCGGACACGGTATGGGGAGACTGTAAACTTTCGCAGGAGTCGTTTTCTTTTACAGGCCCGTATGGAACGGTGCGGCTTTCAAAAAAAGAGACGCTGCTGCTGAACGAGTTTTTAAAAAACCCCGGCCGTACCCTGACCCGTGAATTCCTTTTTGCAAAATTTTGGGGGCCCGATTCAGAGACAGAAGAATGCATTCTGGATTCTTATATCTCTTTTCTGCGAAAACGCTTGACGGCTGTAGGCAGCCGTCTTTCCATAGTGACGGTGAGAGGCCGGGGATACCGGCTGGAGGATCGGGAATGAAAAAAACAGAAAAGGTGTTAAAACGGCTGCAAATGCTGCTGGGCCTTTTTTTCACCCTGTTCGGCGGTACGATAT
>JAUNTE010000035.1:3560-6652 GCA_030538855.1 Oscillospiraceae bacterium | reverse complement strand
ATATAACGTGGGCCTCCCCCACTGAGCAGCTGATCGCAGAGCAGACAAAGCAGTTTGAAGATTTTGTCCAGCGCGGGCAGGAGACGATCCGGGCGGTGATCGAAAATGAAAAAGCCGGCCCGCAGCTGTATCAACGGCTGAACATGGTATTGGACGAGCCGCCCGAGAAATTAGAAAACGTCCTTTCCATCATATACACCCCGGCGGACGGGGCAAATATCCTTGCGGCAGCGGGCGCAGGCAACTTACATACGCCCTTTGCGGCGCTGTGGAAAAAAATGAGCCTGAATTACGGAAAGCTTTATACCCTGCAGGGGGACAGCGGAGAGAACTATATTTATATTCGGCATTTTGCGCAGACGGCCGATGGAAAACGGATAAATATCAATTTTTTTCAGGAGATCGATATCGACGCCGCCGAGAAAAAGCAGATCGAGTTCTTTTATCTTGTCTTATCGGTAAGCGGCATAGGCCTGCTGTTTGTTCTCAGTTATCTTCTGATGGGTGTGGTACTGCTGCCTGTCAAAAGGAACATGCGCCGCCAAAAAGAGTTTGTCGCCGCCGCCAGCCATGAGCTGAAAAGCCCCCTGAGCGTGATGAAAGCAGTCATGCCTCTGCTGCCGCAAAATGAGTACACCCCCATTTTGCAGCAGGAGACCGACCGAATGTCGCATCTGGTAAGCGACCTTCTCACTTTGGCGGGCGGTGACGCGGCAAAATGGAAAATGAGCAAAAGGACAGTAGATGCCGATACGTTGCTGGTGGAGCTGTATGAGCGTTATCTGCCCCGGGTAAAAGAAGCCGGATTAGACTTTCAGCTGCAGCTGCCCCAGCAGCCTTTGCCGCCGCTGCTGGGCGATAAAGAGCGGCTGCAGCAGCTTTTTTGTATCCTTTTGGATAATGCGCTCTCTTATGGCGCGGACGGCAGACAGATCTGCCTGGGGGCGCAAAGCGCGGGCCGGTATCTGCGTATATGGGTGAGCGATCATGGCAAAGGCGTCCCGCGCGAACAGAGAGAAAAAATTTTTGAGCGTTTTTTTCGGGCTTCAGAGAGCAGAACCGATAAAATGCATTTCGGGCTGGGCCTGTGCGTGGCGCGGGAGCTGACAGCCCTGCACCGGGGTACTGTTTGGGAGGAAGAGACGCCGGGCGGCGGGGCCACCTTTGTGGTACTGCTGCCCCACATGCCAGAGCGGCAAAGATTTCAGCCCTCCTGCGAAGAGACATGATAAACGGGCCGTGCGCGGGGCCTTTAAACCTTTAAAAAAAGTTTAAGACGCCGCAGCCCGGCCCGAATTTGACATTTTTTACATAACCTTTTAAACTGATAAAAACAGCGCTTTTGAAGCCGCGTCTTGGTGTGATAAAGGAGAGGATGTCTTGAAACGTGAAAAAAAGCTTCGGCCCCGTAAAACGCAGTGGGCGTCTCTCGCCGCTATGGCGGCTTCACTTTTGATGGCCGGAAGCTATTTTATAAGCGGGCGCGTTTGGATGGGTATATTGTGGCTGGCGGCGGCCGCACTTTTCTTTGGGGGCTTTGCCCGCCGCCCTTTATAACGCGGCCGCAGCGGCAAAAAGTAAAAAACAAAGAGACAAAAACTGCCCAAAAACCATCTGAAGCCGCCCCCATTTATTTTCGGCACAGCATACTGTCTGACAAATGGGGACGGCTTCAGTCAATACCGTTTATTTTTTGGGTGTGCTCAAACAGGCCCCCGCAAAGCCGAAGGCATGCGCAGGCCCTATAAAGGCCTTTTACCGGCAGGGGTCTCAAAAGCACCGCACATCTTTCATCCGCATTTTGCATCCCGCCGCCTGTAAAAGGGCAATTCGCCTGCTCCATCAACGTTTTCGCTCATTTGCCGGCGCGTGTATCAAAAGCGCGCTTTACGCTATCTTTAAATCAAAAGCTTTCCCGCAGCCGCCCGGCCGTGCCGGTGGTCTGCACAAGCCCCCTTAGGGCCCATTATCAGCAGAGCCTACAAGGCTCATCAAATCCCTTTCGTTTGCATAAAACACCCTCCTGCTATGAAAACAGCGGTGAGGTGTTCCCCGGTTTGTCATTACAATGCCCACTTTTATTTCTCTGCCTATTTTTAGCAGTTCTTCACTTCGTTCAGCTATTTTTTCCGGGCATAGCGAGAGCTTTTTGAAACCACCGGCACTTCCGGTGGTTTTCTTTTATTATCAAATAAGCCCCGGCTTTGTGAAAGCCGGGGCTTATCGATCGTTAAGGGGTTGTTTTTCAGCCTGCCGGCTGTTTTTGTAAAGCGCGCTTTTATCCGTCTTTTTCTACGGGGCCTTCCGGCGGCTCTTCCGCCGGAAGGCTTTTTTTCCGGGCGGGCAGGTACATAGCCACCAGCCCTACCACGATGGGCAGGCAAAAGGTCAACAGCCGCCACAGCAGCACCGCCACGGCGGTGAGGGTGGGCTGTGCAAAAAACATGCCGAACAGCAGATAAAAGCTGCTTTCCGCGCCGCCCGCCGCGCCCGGCAGCGGCACAAAGCTCGACACCAGCAGCACAAAGCTGGCCGCGGCAATCACCGAGATAAAATCAGGGTTCACCGCCCCCAGCGCCCGGCAGATAAAATAGGGCAGCGCAAAAAAGAAGGTGAGCTGGATGACCGTCAGCACACATACCCGCGCCAATATCCGTTTACGATATTTCAGTTTGCGAAAAGATTTTCCAAAGGCCGCAAACTCTTCTGTGATCTTCTCCTGCAAGGCCTCGGGCCTTTTCAGCCAGTGCCACCGGCCCAAAAGCCCTACCAGCTTGTGCGCCAGCCTCTCCGTCCCGCCGGGAAAAAGCCCCACCGCCATCAACGTGATGAGGGTGCTGCAATTGATGCCGTAGCCCACCAGCACCAGCCACCCAAACCCAGGCACGTTTTCAAAAAACATGGGCAGCCGCAAAATGAGCAGCACGGTGCAGTAAACTGTTAAAATGCCCTGATACAAAATAAACTTCAGCAGCAGCGCGCCGCTGCCGCGCCCCGCGGATACGCCGCGGCGCGTCATATCATATACCTGAATGGGCTGGCCGCCGCTGGCAAAGGGCGTCAGATTGTTGAACAGCTGTCCCATCAGCGTG
>JAUNTE010000035.1:0-3550 GCA_030538855.1 Oscillospiraceae bacterium | reverse complement strand
AGGCTGTCTCCCTGGCTGTACGGGATGCCCAGCTGGCGCGTTACGCCCCACAGGCAGCCGCTTTCACAAAGCCAATAGGCGATGATACAGCCCAGCGCCGCCAGCATCCAGCCGAGGTTGGCGTCTTTCAGCGCGGCCAGCGCGGCCTGGGTATCGCCCTGAAATACCAGCCATACCAAAATAAGGATAGGCAGAATGCCGATGGCCAGCGAGAACCAGTTTTTTCTCTTCATGTTTTCCATGGTTATGCGTTTGCCTTTCTGCGCTTCTTTGTCTTTTTCGTTTTGCGGCCCTCCAGCACCATGCGGTAGTAGTCCCGCCACATATCGGCCACCCGCTCGCGTGAATAGTAGGCGTGCCCCTCTAATGACCGGCTCTGCGCCTGAGCGTAAGCGGCCGGGTCCTCCAGGCCGCGCAGGGCCTTTTCAAAATCAGGGGTCGAGTCTCCGGCCAGATAGCAGCCGTCTAAAATGGCGCGGTATAATTCCAGATCACGCAGCACCAGCGGCAGCCCGCAGCACATGGCCTCTAAAATCGTCATGGGGAAAAGCTCGTCAAACGACGGCTGAAACAGCATATCCGCCATCTGATAGATCCCGTTCATCTCACTTCGGTCAACAAGGCCTAAAAAGCGTACGTTCTCAGGCGGGTTTTCCATGGCTTTTTTGATTTTTTCATATCCGTCTGAGATACGCCCAAACGAAAAGCCGCCCGCCCATGCAAAGGTTTTGTCCGGCATTTTTTCAGCCAGCTCTAAAAACTCCATCACGCCTTTGCGTTTTTGAAGCTGCCCCACCGACAGCACCACCGTACCCTCTTCGGGCAGGCCGTACTTGCGGCGCAGCGCCCGCTTCTCCTCGGGCTGCGCGGGATAAAAATTCTTATCCGACACAAAATTGGGGATAAACGTGACTTTTTCACGGCAAATACCGTATTTTTCAAGCTTGGGGATAAAGCACGGGTTCACCACCACCAGATGGTCCATCAGCTTATACATACGGATAATATAAGCGTAAAACACCTTGCGGGCGATCCATGGCAGCTTCAGGCTTTTATCCATGGTCTCGGGCAAAAAATGCACATAGCCCACGCTTACCGCGTCTTTCGGCTTGCACAGCATACGGATAAAATACTGTGGGTTCACCGTATGGACGTGATAGATATCCGCCTTTTTCCGGCTGTTGATGCGCACCTTCCAGCCTTCGGGCAGCGTCTCGCGCACAAGCCGCACCTGTTCTTCATAGGCAGAGAGCACGCCCTGTCCCTTGACGCTTTCCGCCTTGCTCAGCATATTGATGATGACCGCCATATCGATATGGCCTCCTTTTGTCGCTGTGAAGCCTTTTATATACAGAACGAGCCAGCCCTCCGAAATGCTCCGCGGGCCGCTGGTTTTCTTTGAAACACTCTTATATACTTTAACAGGTAGCGGCGCATTTTGCAAATATTTCAGGTTTTTCTTTCTTTTCTAATTGTAAATTTTATGTTACAATAAAGCCCGGCCGCCAAAGGGGTGCGCGGCGGCATGGCCCTCGCCCCTGTAACGTCTGAAAGTATCATTCCTGTCGGAGGTCATCTTTATGCGAATGCGGCGCAAGCCTTACGCGCGGCCTGAATTGGCCGCCTGCAGTTTTTTTGCCGGCCGGCCGGCTGAATTTCTCGGCCGCTGGAGAGAGAGTTTTCCAAACCCGGACGCGCCCTTTGAAATAGAGCTGGGCTGCGGCAAAGGCGGTTTCATCAGCAAACTGGCCAGCCAAAACCCGGATAAAAACTTTTTGGGTATCGACATCAAAAGCGAAGTGCTGGTACTGGCAAAGCGCAAAGTTGAGGCCGCTTATGCGCAGGCAGGCCTTGCCATCAACAATATCCGGCTGATGAGCCAGGACATTGAGCGCATTGGGGATATTCTGGACGAACGAGACCCTGTTGACTGTATCTATATCAACTTCTGCAACCCGTGGTCAAAATCAGGCCACCAAAAGCGCCGTTTAACGCATACGCGGCAGCTCATCAAATATCGCAGCTTTTTAAAGGCGGGCGGAGAGATCCGCTTTAAAACCGACGACGACGGCCTTTTTGAGGACAGCCTGCGCTATTTTGATCTGGCGGGGTTCTCTATCTCTTATCTTACCCGTGATCTTCACGCCGATGCGCCGGATTGGAATATCGAGACTGAGCATGAGCAGATGTTCAGCCAGGAGGGTATCCCCATCAAAGCGCTGATCGCGGTGATGAACAAGCCCCCGAAAGCCGAGGCCTTTTTGAAAAAGGGCCGCAAAGAACAGCCCGCTTCACCGTTTTGAAAAGTCACAGCCTTTGGCTAAACCGGAGGTATGCGCAGGGCCCTATCAGGGCCTGCTGCCGGCCGGCGGCTCAAGCCGCGCTGAAATATTTTTCATCTGCGTCGCGTGTCCTGCCGCTGTTAAAACAGCAATATCCTTTCTGCCGGAGACTTCCCCAAATGGAAGATTACGATTTGTCGGCCCGCTTTGCTTGACGCTTGCAGGGAAAGCTTTTATCATGTGGATGTGGTCTCTGCGCGCCTTTGCTTCCAGCATTTCCACCCCTTTGTACCTGCACAGCTTCCGTCACATCTGACCGATGTCCTGCTTCATTTTCTCATAGATCATTTGCCGACGATATTTCGGGGCGTATACAATACCACTTCATGTGTGCTAAACCGCTTACATCAAGTTTTATCTGGATTTGATTCCCGCCTTTGGTGATCATTTGCGGTTATCAGACCACTTCTATTTTACCAAAGAAGGACACTTTTTTTGAGCACCGCGAAAGCTTTTTGGAATCACCGGCTTTGCCGGTGGCTTTTTTGCTTATAATAAAAAATTGGCCGCCGGTCGTACCGGCGGCTTTTTTGCTGCATTGAAAAGCTGAAAAAGGGGCCAGCGCGCCCGTGTCTTCCCTTCAGGCGCTTTTCAAAAAGCATAAATCACTTTTGTCCCTTTTCCATCCTGCCCCGCATTACTCCTCTTCATGTTTTGAATCTAAAAGGCCTACGCCCAAATCGTTTTTCATCACGCTGGCCTCACCGATGGCGCCCCGTCCGTATTTTTTGCGGATGGAATCCATCGCCCGTTCCAGCTTTTCCTGCTTTTTATCCGGTTCCGGCGCTTTTTCAAACAAACTCAGCTGGGCGGGTTCTGGCCGCTGCGTCAGCGAGGCCGCCGTCACCGCCAGCATACGGATGGGCTTTTTATCAGGCCACGCCGCGTCGATCAGTTCCAGCGCCGCCTTGGCAATGTCCTTTGCCAAAAAGCTTTCGCAGGGCAGCTTTTTTTGGCGGCTCACCACCCGCAGCTGCGGGTCTTTGATGCTGACCTGCACAGTGCCCGCGTACAGCCCATGCGCCCGCAGGCGGCCCGCCACCTTATCGGCAAGGGCCAGCACCGCCACCCGCCGGTCCTGTTCGCTCTCCAAATTCCGGCGGAAAGTGGTGCTGTTGCCGATGCTCTTTACCTCGCGCTGCTCACCGGCAGGGCGCACCGGCTCATGCTCTTCGCCGCGGGCATAGCCCCCCAGCTGGGGGCCCAGC
>JAUNTE010000034.1 GCA_030538855.1 Oscillospiraceae bacterium | reverse complement strand
GCGCTGTAGGTATCCACGCAGGGCCGCGCCAAAAGCCGCCCTCTAATTCCATCTCCGCTTTGTCCCCGCCCCATTCTCACAGAAGGCTGTCTAAAAACTCGCCGCAAAACAGGGCCGGTATACGCCGTTTTGCCGCCACGCCTGCGGCAAAACGTTTTTCATCCCTTCATTAAGATAAAAGATGAAAAAATACCGCCTTTCCCATTTTCTTTTCTCTGTACCCGCCCCGGCATGCCCCGCTTCAAAAAACCATAGCACAGGGGCAAAACGTGACGCCGCCCAACCGCCTCCGCTGTCCGCACCCAAGGCGGCTTATCTTTTATAAACTTTCACTGTTTTATAGCTTTTATGAGGGATATGCAGCCGGCAACAGCTGCCGCCCGCGCGTCAGGTTTTCCGGCCAAAAGCGGAAACATGGTTGCTCTTTAGCGTCGCCGCCCACTGGCCACCCGTCAGGTTTTCCGGCTGCCTGTCAAATCAGGCCCTCTCTATCCCTTTTTATTCTCCCCGGCGGGCCTTGGCCGTCCTGCGGCCTTCCCGCAAACCGCGCACCGCCTTTCAGGCCGGGATGCTCAACGCTCGTTCTCTTGATGCCGCCATATCCCCGCGTGCAGCGCGGGGCAGCCGGGCCGGTTGGCAAACTCTGTTACCAACACGGTATACCGGCGGCTGTCAGGGGTTTTCATCCAGGCTGTCACCGCGTCTTTTTCTTCAAAGCCGTTATTGCGCCCGTAATAAATACAGACGCTCACCATGCCGCCGGGCTTTATCGCCGTCAGGGCGGCCTTCAGCGCGGGCAGCGTCGTCTCAGGCCGGGTGAAACAGCCGTGGTCTCCGCCCGGCAGCCAGCCCAAATTAAATACCACCGCGTCCGCCTCGCCGGGGCGCAGATACCGCAGCAGGTTTTCATGCCCGTCGCATACCACCTGCGCCGTCAGGCCCTGCTCTTTTAGTAAAAGCCCGGTGCGGCGCACCGCCTCGGGCTGCACGTCCATCGCCAGCACCCGTCCCCCAGGGCCGCAAAGACGGCACAAAAAGGCCGTGTCCCGTCCCCCTCCGGCCGTCGCGTCCACACAAAAGGCCCCAGGCCCGATCTGCCGCTCTAAAAGCAGATGTGAGAGGGAAAGAGCGTTCCATTTTTCAGGTGTCAGGTCCGTTTTCATAACGCGCCTCCTTTAAAAACCGCAAAAATTCCTCCGCCTCACCGGTAAGCGGTATGCCCGCCCGATAGCACGCCCCCACACACCGGGCGGGGATGGGCGTTTTCATTGGGATGGAAAACACCTTTTTCTCCCGCAGGGGCCTTGTGCAGAACTGCCGCACCACGCAGGCCGCCCCAAGGCCGATGGCCGCGAACCCGGCCAGCAGCTCATGCGCCCCCAGCTCGATCTCTGGCTTCAAAACAATGCCGTTTTTGATGAAAAACTCCTCCACATACCGGCGGCTGTTGGCCTCCCGCTCCAGCATCACCAGCGGCAGCCCGGCTATGGCTTCCAGCGTCTGTGGTTTTTCCCTCAGCTTTTCAAATCCCGGCCCCGCCACAAAAATGTCCTGCACTCTCAGTACCGGCAGGGTGACAAGGTCCGGTTCCTCCAGCGGCAGGTTCACCACCGCAAGGTCCAGCGCGCCCCGGCGCACCAGCTCTTTCATCTGCAGGCTGGTGCGGTTGGTCACCCGCAGCGAGACGGCGGGATATTTCTCATGAAACGCCCGGATATACGGCAGCAAAAATTCTTTTGTAATGGTATCGGCCGCGCCGATATTCAAAACGCCCGCCTGCAGCTTTTTGCGTGTCGCCAGCTTTTCCTCGCCGGTCTTCAGCATATCCAGCGCCTGCGACGCATGCCCATACAGCAGCTCTCCCTCCGGCGTCAGGGTCACGCCCCGGCTGCCCCGGATGAAAAGCGAAACGCCAAGCTGCCGCTCCAGCTTGCCCACCGCCTGGCTGGCCGCGGGCTGCGTAATATAAAGCCTGCGCGCCCCTTTGCTGAAGCTGCCCTCCTGCGCCACCGCCACCAATACCCGGTAAAGCTCCAGATCTGCCTTCATATTCCTGTCCTTTCTATAACCATTCATTATATCTTTATATAATAAATGATAATTTTACTTATAGCAAGTTTTATTATATAATGCAACTGTAACGTGTCTGCCGTATGCCGTCCGGCCGTTTCTTCGGGTGTTTAAAACCGCGTCCATCAGGGTTATCCGGGCGGGGCGGTAAACGGCTTTTTTCGGCCCCAGTTATATTTTGGGCCGCTTTGTGCCTTTTGGATAAACGGCAAAAGAAATTTTTATTAAGGAGACTGTATTATGAGAACCATCGGTACTGTTTCACGCGGGGTACGCTGCCCCGTCATCCGTGAAGGTGATGATCTTGTCAAAATCGTCACCGACAGCATCATGGACTGCGCCGCCGAGCAGAACATCGTATTCAACGATAAAGACGTTGTGGCCGTCACCGAGGCCGTGGTTGCCCGCAGCCAGGGCAATTACGCCTCTACCGACGCCATTGCGGCCGACTGCCGGGCCAAGTTCGGCACGGATGAGATCGGTCTGGTGTTCCCTATCATGAGCCGCAACCGCATTGCCATCTGCCTGCGCGGCATCGCAAAAGCTTTTAAAAAGGCCTATATCCTGATGAGTTATCCCTCCGACGAGGTGGGTAATCATCTGTTCGATGAAGATTTGCTGGATGAAAAAGGCGTCAACCCCTACAGCGACGTATTGACCGAACAAAAGTACCGCGCGCTTTTCGGCTATGAAAAGCACCCCTTCACCGGCGTTGATTATGTGGAATATTATGGAGAGCTGTTCCGCAGTGAGGGCTGTGAGGCCGAGTTTATTTTTGCCAACAGCGCCACCGCTATCCTGCCCTATACCAAAACGGTGCTGTGCTGCGACATCCACAGCCGTGAGCGCTCAAAACGCCGCCTGCTGGCCGCCGGGGCCGAAAAAGTCCTCACCCTCTCTGATATCATGACGGCCAGTGTAAACGGCAGCGGCTATAACGAGGCCTTCGGGCTGTTAGGCTCTAATAAAGCCACAGAGGATACCGTCAAGCTCTTCCCGCGGGATTGTCAAAGTTTTGTGGACGCCCTGCAAAAAAGCCTGTGCGCCGCCACCGGTAAAAAACTGGAGGCCATGGTGTACGGCGACGGCGCTTTCAAAGACCCCGTGGGCAAGATCTGGGAACTGGCCGACCCCGTCGTCAGCCCCGCCTATACCAGCGGGCTGGAGGGGCAGCCCAATGAACTGAAGCTGAAATATCTGGCCGACAATGATTTTGCAGACCTCTCGGGCGAGGAACTGACCCGCGCCGTCAAAGAGAGCATCGCAGGCAAAGAGGGCGACCTTGTCGGCAATATGGCCAGCCAGGGCACCACCCCCCGCCGCCTCACCGATCTCATCGGCAGCCTGTGCGATCTCACCAGCGGCAGCGGTGACAAAGGCACCCCTATCATCCTGATCCAGGGATACTTTGACAATTTCGCCAAATAAGCGCTTTTTCTTCTGAAAAAGCGCCGGGCCGTGAATGAACCGCCACAGAATATATGGGTAATGCAAAAACGCCCTTGGAACCGGCAGTGAAAACCGGCTTCAAGGGCGTTTTCTTTTTTTATAAGCTGTTTCGCGCGGGTTGTAACTGCCCGTCTATTTTACAAAAGCCCGCCCTTCTCTGTCGGGGCGCGGCGTTCTGCAAACCATATCCGGCGGCCATGCGCTGACGCCGCCTTTTATCCATGCGGGCCGGGCGGTTTTAAAAAGCGTTTTCTGCGTCTGGCCGGGCACTTCCTCCCGGCTTATGCCGTCCCGCCGTTCCAATTCTTTCTCTGGTTACAGATCACAGAAAAAAGATCACCACCGGCACCGCGATCAGCGCCAGATTGACGATCATACAGCCGATCTGCACCGGGCGCGATTTTACTTTTTCAATAAACTTTGCAAGCCTGTCGTTGGCCAGACGCTTTTCCACCTGTTTTTTGCAGGCGATTTGAAAAACGCCGCCGCAGGTGAGGCTGTTGGCGCGGAACACCAGCCACAGCCCGGGGTCCAGCGTGAGCAGTACGCTGAGGATGGGGCTGAGCAGGATGCCGATATGCAGGTATCCCACAGCAGGGCTGAACTCTCCCACCACAAACAGCCAGTTCCAAATGGTATAGGCCACAAACCAGCAGATGGTGCCGATGAGCACCACCTTATCGGTGGTGAACAGCGCGCCCCCAAAATGCCCCGCGTTAAACGTATAGATGCCTGAAAAAGGCCCTGTCACACCGCCAAACCATTCGCCTGAAAGCGCCAGCACCGACGCGCTTAAAAACAGGCCGGTGACAAAATTGTAGGGCTGATGGTTTTTCAAAAGGTCGGTCAGCGTCGCCTCCATACAGTTGATGACCAGAAAGATCAAAATCAAATTCACAAACCATTTGCCTGAGATCACACCGAACAGCGGCAGCAGGATCATGGCCCGCATCACCACCAGCGTGGTGAGCTTCAGCTTCTCAAACATCACCATCTTCAGCTTGACCAAAACGATGACCGGCAGGATCACATTGACCGGCACGTTGATCCACAGCGGAAAATAGGATGTGAGCATGGATACCACAAGGATGGCCGCCGTCCAGACCACAAAAGTGCCGAACTGTCCCAGCCTGTCAAACATGCGCCAAAACCTGTTTTCGGTTTTTTCCTCCATCATAAAAAATCCCCCTTTCTCTTGTTCCCGCGGCGCGGGGCCGTTTTTACCGGTAAAGCTCTCCGGGCCTTCTGCCGGCGCGTCTTCTTATGCCCAGTGTAGCACGCCGTATAAATCCGCCGCAATGGACAGAGTGTTTGAATATTTTGTCATTTTTTCGTGATTTTCCCCGAAAAACAAAGAATACGCCTCCCGCGGCCACGCTGTATAAAAAAGGCCCCTGCGCGGGTACTGTTTACAGGGCGGCAAAGCCCCTTTCAGGCAGGAGGCCTGCCGCTGTAAAACAGATATGGTACAGCATGGGCGCAGAAGATTTTGAAGACTTTATAAACTTCTCGAAGTGTTGTTTGACAAACTGCAGTAAGGCCTTTACAGTAAATAAAAAATCTCGCCTTTACGGTACAGCGCGTTTTGGCCCCGATGGCCTCGCCCTCGCAGCTATTTCGGCAGCCGGGCGATTGGTCAAAAAAATAGCCTCCGCTTTGCTGCGGCTATTTTATTGCTACGCAATAAAATAACTGGTCTCTATGGCCTTGCCTGAAAGCGAAAAAGCCGCTTAAAAGGCTCTGCAAATTTTTGCAGGGTGTCCCGCAAAACCGCATAAAATCAAGGTTTGCGCGTATGCCCTTAAAAAGTCCCGCCACGCTTTGCAAACTGCGCCGGTAAAATTGGGCGGCATTTGGGCGGCAAATCGGCCAATATATAAACTGATACATTCGGCTAAAACTCAGTAACTATACGCTTTTCAGATCATTCGTGAGCCTTAACCAGCTGTGAAAATATCTATTTTTATTGTCCAGCAGGGCGCTTTCCTCAGCGCACGTCGCGCAGCAACAAAAAATAAACCGCATAACCTTAACCGCAGCGTCTTTCGTTTTCGGCTATTTTTATAAAAAAGAAGGTTTTCAGATGATTTTAAGCGTCAGCCGCCGCACCGACGTCCCGGCCTATTATACCGATTGGTTTTTAAACCGTTTAAAAGAAGGTTACGCGCTGGTGCGCAATCCAGCCGGCCCGCGGCAGGTCAGCCGTCTCCCTTTATCGCCCGACGTGGTGGACGGCATCGTGTTTTGGACGAAAGACCCCCGCCCGCTGGCGCCCTATCTTGACAGGCTGCGCGATTACCCTTACTACTTCCAGTTCACCCTCACTCCTTACGGGCAGGAAATAGAGCCGGGCCTGCCGGACAAAGAAACTCATTTGCTGCCCGCTTTCTGCACATTGGCTGAAAAACTGGGCCCGCACCGGGTCATCTGGCGCTATGACCCTGTTTTTTTTACCTCTTATTGGACGCCCGAACGCCATCTCGAGGCTTTTTCGGCTTGGGCGGCGCTGCTGCGCGGCTGTACCCGTCAGGTGGTTATCAGCTTTCTTGATTTTTATCCCGGCGTCGCCGCCAAATTACATCCCCTGGGCCTTTACCCGGCAGACGCCGCCTTACAAAAGCAGTTTGCGGTGGCCGCGGCTTCCATTGCCCGGGAAAACGGCCTGCGCCTTACCGCCTGTGCTGAAGAAGCGCTTGCCGCATGCGGCATACCGGCGGCCGCCTGTGTTGACCGGCAGCTTTTAGAACAGCTTTGCGGCTATCCGCTGAAGCTTGACAAAGATAAAGGCCAGCGCCCCGCCTGCGGCTGCGCGCAAAGCGTGGACATCGGCGCTTACGGCACCTGCCGCTGCGGGTGCCTGTACTGTTACGCGGGCGGGGCAAAAACGCGCTCCCCGGCAATGGGGGACAATGCTTCGCCGCTTTTATGCGGGACGCTGGGGCCGTATGATAAGGTTACCGAACGAAAAGCAGCCTCTTCTAAACAGCGTCAGCTTCAATTTTATTAAAAGACAGCGCGCCTGCAAGCATTTTCAGGCGCTTTTTTTGACGCTGTCCGATCTTTTGTCTTTTTATCCCAAAACGCCCGCCCGCTTTTATGCCCGCTCTCTTTCCGCTTGTGTCCGCTTTTTTCCCACTCGCGCATTTTTTCTTGCACAGGCGGTATCTCCCGGCTATACTGAGGCCATCGGATATCCGAAGACAGGGAAGGGGAGGTTTTATGAAACTGCAGCTGATCGAGGACGGCGCGCTGCCGGAGACCGAGATCACCATCCGCTGCCGGGCGGCGGACGAAGATATTTTAAAAATGGCCGCCATGCTGCGCGCGTTCGACCATAAGCTCACCGGTATCTGCCAGGGTGAAACCTGGATTTTAGACGAAAACGACATTCTATACGCCGATACCGCCGACCGTCACACCTTTTTATACACCGGCCGGGGCGTATATGAAACGCCGCTGCGCTTATATGAATTAGAAGAGCGGCTTTCACCGGATTTTTTTCGCAGCGGAAAGTCAAGCCTTTTAAACTTTTCGCATATCCGCAGCATCCGGCCTGACCTCGGCGGCCGTTTGCTGGTCACGCTGTCTAACGGAGAACGCCAAACCGTCAGCCGCCAATACGCCCGCGAGGTGCGCCGCCGGTTAGGCCTCACCTGATCTTGACGGCCTGTAAACGCCCCATCCTGTATGATAAAGGAGATTATTGATATGAAACTGAAACGTTTTGCTGAGATTGTTATGCAAATAAAAACCATCGCCTGTTTTCTTTTTACAGCCATGTCGCTGATTTTTGTTCTGACCGGCCTTTTGCTTGGCCGCACAACCTTTTCGATTTGGTTCATCCCTCAAGCCGCGCTGTTATCTTTTCTTTTTGCCGTCCTTTATTTTATCTGCTTCTCCAATCTGATTTTTAAAAAGCTCTCTTATATCCGGCGCCTTTGGGTGATGGCAGGGCCCTTTTTCCTTTTGCAGACGTTATGCGTATGGCTTTTTCACTGGTTTGATTTTTCTGACGTCCAGGCGCTGGGTATCTATTTCGGCATTTTTTTGCTGGGCATTTTGGGTTGTCTGCTCGCTTTTTATATCTATTACCGGGTTGCCGGGCTTAGATACGACGGCCTTCTGGCGGCGTACCGCGCGTCACATCCTTCAAAAAGTTAAAAAGTTTTAGAGATTTTTTGAACATAGCCAACAGTTTTTTTGACATGAAAACGGCCGTTTTATGCACATTTGCTATAAATCGACCGTTTTTTTATGCTAGTCTGTCCATTGATTTTCTGTTCTGATTTTTCTATAATCAAGTTATAGTTAAATCGTTCCATACGTCTCTGCACCGGAGAATTGAGAGTAGTGCAAAAGAAACGCAGCCTGTGTTTTCTTTGCACTTTTTTTGTTTCCATTTGCCGGCGCCTGCCGGCATCGATTATATAGGGAATTGGAGGGATCTTATGAAAAAGCTATTCGCAAAAACCCATATCGTGCTCGCCATTGCGCTGGTGCTCATCTTGCTTGGCAGCATTTTCGGCGGTATGGTACACACCTCGTTCTATTCGGTGGATATCAGCGAAATTGAGTTTCAAACCGAACGCGGAACGCTGAACGGCCTTTTGTACATGCCCAAAGGCGCGGGCGAAGGCGACCAAAGGCCGGTAGTCATCACGACCCACGGCTACCTCAACACCAAAGAGATGCAGGACGCCCCCGCGATCGAAATGTCCCGCCGCGGCTATATCGTGCTCGCGCTGGATATGTACGATCACGGCGACTCCCGCTGGGACGGTGATATCCCGGTAGGCGGGCAGTTCAGCACCTTCTGGCTCTATTCCATGTTCGACGCGGCCAACTATGTGGCCCAGCAGCCCTATACCGCCAAAGACGCGGACGGCAACGCCTATATATCGGTGAGCGGACACTCTATGGGCGGCTTCTCAACGCTGGTAGCGCTGTATATGGATGAAATGGCTTCTCTGCAGACCGGTGTGCGCAATATCTACGCCGGTATCGCCGTTGGCGCCGACTTCTCCTACGCGGCCGCCATCGCCCCGCAGTCAGCCTATGAAGCCGCTTTCGGCAGCCGTACCGTCGGTATCATCGGCGGCCACTACGACGAATTCTTCTTCAACAAAAGCGCGGATGAAAAAACCCCTGAAGAGGCAAAAGTGCAGGGCACTGTCACCTATAAGGATTTCTGCGCCACCAACTCGGGCAAATCCTTCCTTGGGATGCTGCCTGAAGACCCCGCCGCTGAGTCTGGAAAATATTATACTGTCGAAGCGCCTGCGGTGACGGTGGAAGACACCGTGGTACGCGGCCCTGAAACAGGCACCCGCGTCATTTATACGCCTAACCAGACCCATCCGTGGAACCATTTCTCCAAAGAGGCCACCGCTGACCTGATCACCTTCTATCAAACCGCGTTTGACGGCGTAACTTCTCCGAACCAGACCAACGCGAATCTTGATGCGAACAATCAGGTATGGCAGTGGAAAGAATTTTTCAACATGATCGCGCTGATCGGTTTCTTCCTGCTGATGGTGCCTCTGGCTGAGCTGCTGCTCAAGCTGCCTTTCCTGAAAAAAGCCATCACCGAGAAAACCGCGCCGGTCGCGGCGGCCACTTCCACCAGCGGAAAAGCGCTGTACTGGTGCACCCTCGTATTCAGCGCCATGATCCCGGCCATCCTGTTCCCCACACTGATGGATAAGCAGGACGGCAACATCGGGGCGCTGCTCACCACGGCCTGCCTGCTGATCATCTTCGGCGTTATCGCAGCGGCTTTCGGCGCGCGTGAGAAAAACAAAAACGTCATGCACGGCGGTATCGCGGTAGCGGTCGTCTCTCTTGTAGGCGCGCTCGTCTTCGGTTTTGCCGACAACATCTTGGCTTTGAGCCCTTATTTTGTAGAGCCCACCGTCAACCAGATCGGTTATTGGGCCGTTGTCTCGGGGCTGATCACCCTGCTGATTTTGGTGGCTTTCTACTACTTCAATAAAAAAGAAGCCGGCACCTCCTTTGCAAGCTACGGCATCACG
This sequence comes from Oscillospiraceae bacterium, assembly GCA_030538855.1. Classification (GTDB taxonomy): domain Bacteria; phylum Bacillota; class Clostridia; order Oscillospirales; family Ruminococcaceae; genus JAUNTE01. The sequence continues at coordinate 4,373 of JAUNTE010000034.1, read as the reverse complement.
CTGAAACCTGTCTCCATCGCCGCCAGCCTGGTAGTGGCGCTTGTGCTCGTCGCCGTCGGGTACGGCCTGTTGTATCTGATGCAGGCGCTGTTTGGGGTCGACTTCCGTATCTGGACGCTGGCGGTACGCACCTTCAAGCCTGAACATCTGATCGTCACGCTGCGTTACGCACCGTTCTTCCTCCTCTACTACTTTATTAACACGGTAGCGCTAAACGCCAACACCCGCGGCCGCAAGATGGGGTATCTCATCTCGATCCTGCTCAATGTGGGCGGCCTGATCTTGTGGGTGATTGCACAGTACGGGCTTGACTTTATCACTGGTGTGGCGATGTGCCCAGGCCAGGCGCTCAACGGCATCCTGCTGTTCGCCCTCATCCCATGTCTTGCCATTGCCGCGGTGTACGCAAGAAAGCTGTATGAAAAGACCAACAACGTCTGGCTGGCGGCTTTCCTCAACACCACGCTGTTCACCCTGATCACCTGTGCCAACACCGCGCTGTTCTGGAATATGGTTCCGGCGTAAGATGGCACTGATTTAAAAAATTAAATATCATGTTCTCAAACAAAAAGGCGGCCCGGAAATATCCGGGCCGCCTTTTTATATCAAAACCCACATGAAACAGCAAGGGGTAAATATCCATCGCTATAAAAACACCGCACATCGACATTTCTGCTGGGCGCCGTACGGTTCCGCCCAGCCTGTGCCACACCCCAATGGAATACACCGCATACCCCACCCTCGCAAAAATCTTCAAGCGCCATCAGCGGCTATTGAAGCCGGGGCTTTTACAGCGGTTTTAAAATCTTTTTTATCTTGAAAAACGTATTATACGCCATTCTATTCCTGCGCTTTTATCTTTGTCAAAAGGCGCCTTTATATCGCGGCATGGCCGTATGAATAGCCTTAAAAACCGATTGCTCACAGCAGGAGGAAGGGTAAAAATAAAAATTTGTGAAAATGGTATTTTTCCAGTTCTCCGGGCGCCGTATATGGCTATGACGCGTTTTTTATCAGCGAAAGTATGTCCGCTCGAACAAGAAAAAAGGATCATCCGCAGGCGCTCTTTTTGAGAGGAATAGGGTACGGAAGCTTTTCTATAAGAAAACAATGAAAAAGGCTTGGCGATATTGGTACGTCCGGCGCCGGTGACAAAAGGGGGGAATGCGCTTATCCATGCAAAAACGGCGTCGCCAGAGAGCGGGGAAGACGGCAGCGCATGACGTTTTGCCCCAAATCTTCACCGCGGTCTATGTATTTGAAACACCGCGCGCAAGCGGGGGAAGGTAATAAAAAATTTATGAAACCAACTTTTCCTTTTGCCGGGACCTGGAACAAAAAGTAAAAACAGGCGCGGCCCCATTTCTTTTGGCGGCGCGCCTGCTCTTTTGGTAAGAGCCCCCGGCTGTGCCCGAGGTACATAAAAATTTTAGGCTTCAGTAAAAAAAGAACTGCAAACAGGCAATAAAGGCATGATCTTATTACAAAAAACAGATCAAGAAACGACCGCGAGGAAAGCCAAGCCAAAGGCTACGATAAGGAAGGGGTGAGGGGGAACGCTGATATCGCAGGGTCCGCCCATCTGAGATCATTTGCCGAAGTCAAGACCTTTCGGCGTCGTCCGTCATATGCGCCCAGATTGCAATTTGAGGCTTGCAGTGCCCAACCGTGTCAGCCGCGCCTTGTAAAGGCGCGGCTTCAAAAACGTATTTGCAATGCCTTTATTATACATTCCGGCCCATGCCCCCCGTATAGGGCGTGACCGTTTTGTGTTTTCCAACCTTCGCCGCATGGCCCATTCCAATCTGCGCGCCCCGTGCGGGGCGCAACTCGGGGGGCGTAATTTCTACTCCAAGGATACCAGAATTTTGGCCCACGCACGCCTTGTGGGGCGCGGCCAAATGTGGTACTTGTCCTCAGCCGTCAACCGCAAATTTCCACCCACACGCGCCATACGGGGCGCAACGATAATTAGCGGTCTCGTGGATCGTAACATCCACATTTCCACCCACACGCCCCATGCGGGGACGTGACGCCGAAGTGTTCATTAAAACACTTTTATTTCGATCTGTGCGTCTTGAGGCGCGCGCCAGCCTCATAAAAGCCTTTGCCCATATAAGAAGGGCCGCCAGCGCAGCTGTCGGCCCTTCTTATAAAGCTATTTTGCATAAAACCGGCTTTTGCGTATCGGGCCTTTTCCGTCAGGCCGCTTCGCTTTCGGCCGCGGCGCTGCTCTCCGCGCCGTCCTGCGGGGCGTACCGGCTGTACTGGGCCATTTCATTCTGATATATCTGCAAAATCAGCTGGTCTTCAGCACGCTGCAGGTCAGCGTCGGTGTAGCTTTGGGCGCAAAGCTTATCCGCGCCTTCATCCCCGCCCTGATAGCGGATCAAGCTTATTTCCTCAAACGAGCCGGCGGCAATTTCCATTTCCAGCGTCTCTGCCATATAGTCAAGCCCCGCGATGACTTCATCGGCAATTTTTGTTCCAAGGCCTTCTCCTAAAAGGGCGGCATAATATTCGCGCGCGCCTTTGGCCCCTGCTTCCCAGGTCCTCCAACGGTTGATCTGCACCCCCGCCGTAAATTTACTGCCGTTTTTGATTGCCGCCCAGTCGGTGGCAAGGCCACGCGCCTCGGTAAGCGGGACGGTAAATTTCACCGGCACTTCACCCGCCGCGCTGTGCAGCGTCAGGGCAGACGCCGTCAGTTTTGTAATAAGCTGCTGGGCGTCCTTCGGCACCGCAACTACCGCTGCGGATGAAAGCTGTGCGAGCAGAGCGTCCATCTCGTTTAGTTTTTCTATAGCGGCAGGGTCTTCCGCACCCACCAGATCCAGCTGCAGGCACTCTTCATTTTTTACAAGCACCGCCAGCAGCGCCCGGGCCGTCTCGGCCTCGTCGCCTTCCGCGTCCTGCAGCTTTTCTTCCGCCAGAGTATAATCCCCTTGTAACATGGCCGTAACGGCGGCCTGCAGCCTTTTTTCAGGGCTGTCGGTAAAAAACAAAAAAAACACGGTAACGGCAACCGCGGCCACAGCCACGGCCCCAATCAGGATAAACAGCAGCTTTTTACTTTTTTTGCCTTTCTTTGCGGCTTTTTCCGGCGCCTCTTGTTCTAATTCCTCATTTTCCGTCTCGTTCATAGCGTATAGTCCTTTCTCAATCGATTTTACCGGCGTCCGATAAGGCCGGGATCAGCCCCAACCGGGTCAGGCCCTGGGCCACGCCCTCCTGCGCCACTGTACCCGTGATGAATACAGCCGCCTTTTCCAGCTCCTGCGCGTGGCGGCCCATGGCAACCCCGGCCCCCGCCGCCAAAAGCAGTTCGCAGTCGTTCTCTCCGTCGCCAAAAGCGTAGGTCTTTTCCTTCGGCACATCCAGCAAGGCCGCCAGCCGCGCCGCGCCCACGCCTTTGTTCATGCCCTTCGCGTTGATGTCCGCATATCGGCCGCCCTTACCCGCGCGTAGTTCATAATCGCCGCCCAATGCGGCCCTCGCGGCATCCAGCTTTTTTGCGTCGCTGAAAAAGGCCACGCATTTACAAACGGGCAAAGCAGCCACATCAGACGGCCTTAAAGGCTGAAATCTCTCGGTGCTAAAAGCCATCGCCCGCATCACTTCACACAGCAGCGGGTCATCCAAATCAGCGGAATATCCGGCGTCGTCCGTCTCATAAAAGCTGGCCGCCCCGCAAGCGGCCAATGTTCGCTGCAGGGCCAAAAGCTGCGGGACGCACAGGGTCTGCCTCCACAGCCGGCGGCCATTTCTCCACCCGCACGCGCCGTTTGCCGTGATGATAGTGTCAAACCATTGTGCCGCGCCGGTGGGCAGATAACAATAAGACCGCCCCGTACACAATACCGGCAGATATCCGCGCCGCCTCAATAGCGACAGCGCCCGAAGGGTTGCCGGGGTAGGCGAGGGGATGCCTTCGTCTTTGTCGGCCAGCGTCCCGTCATAATCAAAAAATACGATTCCTTCCATATACGGTTGTTTCCTTTTCCAGATGTTTCTATTATAGGATAAGCGGTCCATTACGTCAACACATAGTCATCTTTTCTCAGAAAAACACAGAAAATTTCCCTTCTGCGGCAGAATTTTTTCACGATTCTAAAGCCGCAAGCAGAAAATTTCTTGACAACCTCTTCCCGTCATGATATTATAATACATGCACTCTGCGCAAGAGACAAAGCCCCTATAGGGCTTTTACCGGTTTTTATCCTCAGCCGCCGCCCTGATTGCGGGGCCCGGTAGAGTGTCTGGTTCGTCGCCAGTCACTCGGTCTTTGACAACCCAGAAAAATTTCATATATGTGCGCCAGTAGCTCAGCTGGATAGAGTGACTGGCTACGAACCAGTAGGTCGGGGGTTCGA
>JAUNTE010000033.1:1135-13947 GCA_030538855.1 Oscillospiraceae bacterium | reverse complement strand
CATATCCGGGGGCAGCGGGCTGCGTAAAAGCGCCCGGTATCCGTCCGGCTCTTCAAACTGCAGGGCGCTGCAGTGCAGGGCGTGCCGCCGCAGCTGCCGGTGCGGCGTGCCGTATAACCCATCTCCCGCCAGCGGATGTCCGATCGACGCAAAATGCACCCGTATCTGGTGGGTACGCCCGGTGACAGGTATGCACCGTATCAGAGAAAGGCCGCCCGCGGCCGCCAAAACCGTATACTGCGTCTCGCTGGGCTTCCCTTCAGCGCTCACCCTGCGCCGGATGATAGAATCGGCGCACCGGCCGATCGGCGCATGGATACAGCCGGGGCCAGGCGGCAGCTCTCCGGTCACCATGGCCATGTATTCTTTCACGGCGCTGCGCGCTAAAAACGGGGCCGCCAAACCGTTTTTCGCCGCCAGCACCAACCCCGAGGTACCCACATCCAAACGGTTCACCGGGCGAAACGGCCTTTTTTCACCCCGTTTTTCAAACAGCCCCACCGCCGCGTTGGCCAGCGTGCCCGACGGATACCCCAGCGTAGGGTGCACCGCCATGCCCGCCGCTTTTTCAAACACGATGGCAAAGGCGCTTTCATATACCACCTGCGTCGGGATGTCCTCGCCCACCACATCGGTCTCTTCGGCCTGCGGCAGCGGCAATTCATATACTTCTCCCGCATGTACCCGCTCGTTCGTGTTCTTATGCTCTCCCCGCAGGGTGATCCCCGGCTGGGCGCGCTTCACCTTGCGGATATAAGAAGACGAAACGCCCTGCGCCTTTAAAAAATCCCACAGCGTCCACCCCTCCTGAAGGGGCCCTACGCAAAACGGGACAGTTTCCTCCATACTGTTTCTCCTTTGTGCCCGGCGGCCCCCGCCGCCTTTTTCTCCATCGAGCGGTCTCAGGCTTTTTCAGCGCCGCTCTTTTTCTTCTCAATTATATCACACTTTTTTCGTTTGCGCCCGGCAGGCTTTTATGATATACTCTCTGTTGACGAGCAGAACATACGGCGGCGCGGAAGGATGAAGATCCTCCCGTGAGGAAAGTCCGGGCATCATAGGGCAATGGCAACTGCTAACGGCAGCCGGGGGCGACCCCAGGGACAGTGCAACAGAAAGAAACCGCCGCGGCCCCGCCGCGGCAAGGATGGAAAGGCGAGGTAAGAGCTCACCAGCGTACTGGCGACTGTACGGCTATGTAAACCCTGTCAGATGCAACACCCGTATGGGGCAAATGCGCGGCCCGCGCGCCCCGGAGGTGGCTTGAGCTGCATGGCGACTTGCAGTCGAGATAGATCGTCGTTTTATACAGAACCCGGCTTATGGTCTGCTCGTTTTTTATTTGATCCACACCTGCCTTTATCCCCATCTTTTTTTGAAAGGAAGCGATTGCCCGTGGCCTCTCCGCGCTACACGCGAAACATCCGGCCTGAAGACCTTCAAACGCCGTCTTCTGCGCCGCCCGACGGCAAAAAAAAATGGGAGAATTTTTGGTATTATCATAAATGGCATGTGCTGCTTGGGGCCGTCGGCCTCATCGTCGCCGTCATGCTCATCTACAGCTTTTGCTCTATCGTGAAACCGGATTATCAGATCACCCTGCTCAGTCCCGTTTCCCGCTCCTCCGCCGCACTTGAAGAACTTGAAAAACAGTTCTCCGCTTTCGGCAAAGATCTGAACGGCGACGGCAAAGTCATTGTACAGGTACAGCAGTACACCCTGGCCTCTACTGAAAAAGACCTGCAGATGATGAACCCGCAGATCAATATGGCCGGTACCGCCCAGCTGCAGGGGGACGCACAGGTCGGCAGCACGGTGATCTTTCTCACCGATGATTTTGACGCCCTGCAAAAGAAAACCGAATTCTTTACCGATCTCAACGATCCTTACGCCCCTTTTGACGCCGCTTCGTCCACCGGGGTCTATTACCTTCCATGGACGTCCTGCCTTCCGCTCTCTCAGCTTGATATGGGCAGCGTAACGGCGCTGGACGGGCAGACGCAGCTTTCTATTGAAGACGAATTTTCCAATACCGTTTTCTGTCTTCGTCTGATCACCGGCACCGAGCTGGAGAACGACGTTTATTTTCAGCAGTATTATGCCGATTGTCTTGAACTGTTTCAGGCTTTGACCGGCTATCATATCGATCTTTAAAATCTTTATAAACGCCCTGCCGGGGTAAAACTTCATCTGTAAAAAAGAGGGACATACGGTTGCCGTATGTCCCTCTTTTATGTATTCATCCATTTTTTACAGCCTGATGCCAAGCCGAAAGCGTCACAGTTTTTTCTCCATCTCGATATGGGGGACGCCCTCGTCCAAATATCCCTGCCCGCAGATAAGGTACCCCTGTTTTTCATAAAATATCCGTTTTGATACCTGCGCGCCCAAAACGATTTTTTCCGCCCCCTGCTCCCTGGCTTTTTTCTCGGCCTGCGCCACCAGCGCCGCGCCTATCCCCCGGCCACGCCAGGGCTTACGCACCGCTACCCTCCCTAAATGCCAGATATCTCCCTCTTCTTTAAAAAGGCGGGCTGTGGCCACCGCTTCGCCGTCCAGATACGCTATGATGTGCAGGGCCCGGTCGTCCAGCGCATCCAGCTCCAATTCCTGTGCATAGCCCTGTTCCTGCACAAACACCTCGGTACGCACCGCAAACGGCTCACGCAGATCATCCTGGGGCTTTTGCATCCATTTGAATTCCATGATACCGCCTCCCCTTTATTTCCCGGGGTATTGTATCAAAAAATTCGTCAAAGTGCAAACAGTATCCGGGATAAAAGCAGCAGCACCACCCCTGGCAGGCTGTACACCACTGAAAAAAAGGCCGTGACAAAATTCAGGGCGATAGACACGCCTGTATAAGCTGAAAAAAGGTTGACCGCCGCCAGCGCGCCGATACCGCACAGCGCTGAAGCGGCCGCCCGCCCAAGCGCTTTCTTTTTATTGCGGGTCACATACCAGGCAATCACGCCCATACCGCCCAGCGCGGCAAAAATCAAAACAAATAAGGGTGCCATTTTTTATCCGCTCCTTTTCAGGCCGGTCATTCCTCTATTGCCGCACCCACGCGTCTGCCCTGCGCCCGCGCCCGCCGCAGCAGCGTGCTGTAACGCACCATCAGGGCCTCGCGTTCATAGATATGGGCGTCGATCATCTGCTGGTCCTGCTCAAGATTGAACAGGGATTCATTACGCCGCAGCAGCATCTCGCATTCCCGAATCTGTTCGACAATATCCGGCTCTTCCTCTGTATTTACTTCGCTTTTTCTAAACTGCCTTAATCCTAAAAGACGTGCAGTCAGTTCCAAAGCCTTCACCTCATTTCCATATTATGCACACAGTATCGTCTTCCAGAAGCTTCTCTATGCAAAATATGGAAATTTTTATTTTACCCCTCTCCCTATGCCGCCAGGGCGGCCGCCTTTTCTCTCTCACGGCATCCCCTTATTTTTATGTTTTTATGCGGATTTTTATCTGGATTTTTATCCTGCGCTCCATGGCCCGGCTCTCTCCCGACCGCCCGCGCACTCTTTTCTTTCGCTGTTTTATCTGTCCGCCGCCGCTTGAAAAACGACTCTCATCAAGGCAGTCCAAACCGCTTTTGCTTTCTGCGCCGGGCCAGAATAAGACGCCGCCTATTTTATACAGCTTTCCGCAGCGCGCAAAAAAGCCCTAGTTCTACCAGGGTAGGTAAAAAAGCATGGGCAAATAAAACCTCTGTGCTACAATCAAGACGGTTTGGCAGCCGCATCACGAAAGAGCAAGGAGGATTTTTGCAGGATGAAAAATGAAGTAAAACATACAGCACATTCCGGTTACCGGTGTGAATGCCACGTGGTATTCGCACCAAAGTACCGGAGAAAAGTGTTTTGCAAAACATTAAGGGAAGATGTAATCGGGATCATAAAAAAACTGTGCAAAGAGATGAAAGTGGAAATCATCGAGGGCGAGGCCTGACCAGACCATATCCATCTCCTGGTAAGTATCCCACCGCACATGAGTATGGTACAGTTTGTAGGAACGCTCAAGAGCAACAGCGCACTGATGATCTTCGATAGGCACGGGAATCTGAAGTATAAATACGGGAGCAGAATTTCTGGTACCGGGGGATACTTTGTGGATACGGTAGGAAAAAATGCGAAGATACTCCAAGAGTACATTCAAAACCAGTCAGAGGAAGATTTGGCAAGTGACCAGATCACACACAAGGAGTATATGAACCCGTTTACGGGTGGTAAGAGGAAGTGGCAATCATAACCACCGGCCGTGCTGATGGTTTTCTTGCTACAAAAAGAAAACAGCCGCTTTTAACGGCTGTCTGTGATAGTGATGCGATGACAAACCCTCATACCCCTCCGGGGTATGAGCAAACCATTAGTTTACTAGTGGTTTTGATTCTGTCTTATTTTAAATATGGTTATTGCCGCTCAATAAAAATACCGCTCCCAATTTCCTCGCCCCCGCCGCTGTGGCGGCTGCCGGGCGATCATCCCAAAAAGCAGTCTCCGCAGCACAGCGCAGGTTATTTTTTATCCATCATCGATCGCGGGCCGGGCCGTTCTCTTGCGCTGCGCCCCGCTCAGGTACAAAATCGATATTCCCCTGGGCCACATCCACTCCCGCCAGTTCCACTCTGATCATATCGCCGATACGCCAGCTTCTGCCTGTCAGCTCATCTTTTACCGCCAAGCCTTCCGTCAGCCTCAGTTCATGCTCACTTAAATCGCTGGTACGTATCAGCCCTTCCACCATATTGTCCAGCGCAACATAAACGCCGTGAGGGGCCACCGACGAGATCACCCCGGTAAAGCGCTCTCCTATACGGGGCTTCATATATTCGGCCTTGTAACAGTCTTCACATGCCCGTTCAGCCTGCATGGCCGTCACCTCCTGTTTTGATGACTGCTCGCTGGCGCTTTGCGCAAAGGCCAGATACCGTTTGGACAATGCCTCTTTTTCAGCCCCGGCCGCAATGTCGCTGAGGATACGGTGGATGGCAAGGTCAGGATACCGCCTGATGGGGGAGGTAAAATGCGCATAGTCCTCCAACGCCAGCCCATAATGCCCTTTTGGCACGGGGGCGTATTTCGCCTTTGACAAGGTGCGCAGGATATTGGTGTGGACGGCGCGCTCCAGCGGCGTGCCGCGCGTTTTATCCAAAAGCGCTGAAAGTTCCAGCTGGGTCGGCCCGTTCTCGTCAAACGCACAGGGCAGCCCCAGCAGCGACAGGCATTTTTTCAAGTTCTCCACCCGGTCCGCCTCGGGCGGCTCATGCACGCGGTATACAAAAGGTACGCCCATCCGCCGGGCAAGCTTGGCAGCGCAGCCGTTCGCAAGCAGCATACACTCTTCAATGATACGTTCTGAAAGGCCCCGTCTGCGTTTCTCCACCCCCACGCAGACGCCGTTCTCATCCAGCGTCAGTTTGGCCTCGTCGCTCTCGATCTCCATACCGCCCCGCGCATGCCGTCTTGCCTCCAGCTGTCCGTACAGCTCCCGCAGCGCGTCCAGCTCTTTTTCAACCGGCACATATTTCTCTTTTATATTTTCCGCGGCGCTTTCCTCATACAGCGCGTTGATCTCCTCGTAAACCCCTTTCAGCCTGCTGCGGATAACCGTTTTCACAAAATCATAATCCTGTACTTTTCCCGTTTTGTCCAACCGCATTATACAGCTGAAAGCCAGCCTGTCCTCTCCTTCGTTCAAAGAACATACCCCGTTTGAAAGCTGCCGCGGCAGCATCGGTACTACGTTGTCGCCGTAATAAACCGAGGTCCCTCTCCGAAACGCCTCTTTATCCAGCTGAGAATCCGGCTTTACAAACCAGCTCACATCGGCGATATGCACCCCTAAAAGGTATCCTTCAGGCGTCCTTTCAATCGAAACCGCGTCGTCAATATCCTTGGTCGAGGCTGAATCAATGGTAAAAATCGTTTTTTCCCGCAGGTCCCGACGCGCCGCCAGCTCTTCCTGCGGCAGAGAGAAACGGTCCAGCTTTTTTGCCTCCGCCTTACATCCCAGCGGAAACTGTTTGACGATCCCCGCGCTGTAAAGGATGGCTTTCGTACACTGCTTGGCGCTGGAGGCATCGCCAAACCGCACCGTTACGCCCGCCCGGTGTTCGCTGTGCGACGCGCCGCGCTCTAATATCTCAGCCGCGGCTTTTTCACCCGGCCGCACGCCGCCGTCGGCGCTTTTTTTGATCTGGATAGGGCATCCGGGGCATTTATCCGGCAGCAGGTAAAGCCTGCCGTCTATCTTTTGGGCCGTCCCCACCAACCGGTTCTCCTCTTTTAAAACCGCCGTTATCTCTCCCTCGCGGCTGCCCGCCCGCTGCGGATGCTCAAATTCCTTCACCAAAACGGCGTCTCCCGGCATCGCGCCGCTCAAAAAACGCCCGGGGATAAAAATATCCTCTCCCTCTTCCGGCGTGACAAAGCCAAAGCCTTTGCCCAGCTTTACCAAAACGCCCCTGCATTCTTCGCCCGCTTTTTCTTTCTTTTTCCCGGCCGTCAAATAAACGCCGTCCAATTCTTTCACACGGCCCTCTTTCAGCAGTTCGGCCAGCGCCCTTGGCACCTTTTTGTCGTTTCCCAATTTTGCTTTCAGCGTTTTCATCCGACGCGGCCCCTTTTCAAGCTCGGCCAGTATTTTCTTTTTCAGCGACATGCTCCCGCCTCTTTTCATAACTTTTTTGCATACTTCTTTTATTATAACAAAAAAACCCGCTTTCAGCGGGTTTTTTTATAAATTTTACATTATTTGAACAAAACGCTCAAAACGCTCACCGCAATCGCCAGCACAAAGAAAACAATAGCGGCAATTTTGGTATATTTCGCCATAATCGCGTCCGTGGTACGGCTGCGGCCGTCTCCCATCATCATCATGTCTCCGCCGATAGCGCCGGACAGCCCATTGCCCTTGCTCTCCTGCAGCAGCACTAAAATAATGATCACCAGGCTGCACAAAATCAATACCACGCCCGCGACGATCTCAAATACGTTCATCCGGTATGATCCTCCCTCAAACACTTAAACTGGTTTATAGTTTAGCATGCTTTTACATAAAATGCAACTTCTTTTTCTGAAACTTCTCCCCCGCGCCGCAGCCTTTCAGCAGCCGCCGCACCGGTGAAGACAAAAGCAAAACATCCCGGGCCCTCTTTGGTAAAAGCCTGCCGTACCGAAGGCTTGCCGGTATATAGCCGGCCGCTTTCTTTTCAAAAGCCGCGCGCCGCCATACCGGCCTTTTCATCGCCGGGCCGCCGTTTTTCCGCTTTTATTGAAAACGCCTGAAAAAGCCAGCACCCGGCCCCGTTTTACTCCAGCGTGATCTGCTCGGCCATATCCTCTGGCCGCACCAGCGCCCCCATGGCGGGCAGCGTCCGGGTGCGGTAGCGGTGCGGGTTTGAAAGTTCCAGCTCTTCTACCGGGCGCACGCTCTCAATGCGGGCGTTCTTCTTTAAGGTCACCACGCCGACGCCCGCCGTATTTTTTGTGCTCTTCATGGGTATCTGGGCCGTGCCAAACAGCAGCATGCGTCCCGCGCTGGTACGTACCGCCAGTTCTCCCTCTTCCGTCAGCTGGCGCAGGTCCGCCAGTTCGGCTTTGTCATAATAGGCGTTCACCAGTTTTTTACGGTTGGTTTTGGTGGCGTAGCTCTCCAGCGGTACCTTGGCGGCCTTGCCGTTTTGAAACAAAAATAGCATCCACCCCTTATAGTCGGTGGTGACAGCCATATACTTCACCAGTTCGCCTTCGTCAAAGCCCAGTTTCGCCGGGATATAATCCCCCATCACACTGGCTTTGGTATCGTCAAAATCGGCGGCGCGGCATTTGTATACCTGGCAGCGGTCGGTAAAAAACAGCAGTTCGGTGCGGTTGGTCGCCTCCTGCTGGCGAACGATCTCGTCGCCCTCTTTCAGCTTTTGCTCGCCGCTCATGCGCAGAGACTGGGGCGTGATCTTTTTAAAATATCCCTCGCGGGTAAAAAACAGGTTCACCGGGTAATCCGGGGTCTCCTCTTCCTCCGCGTCCGCCTGGGCCTCCTCCACGCCGTACAAAATCTCACTGCGGCGCGGTTTGCCGTAAACGGCCGCCACCTCCTGCAGCTCTTTGATGATGAGCTTCTGTATTTTTTTCTGGCTGCCCAATATCTCGGCCAGCTGGGCGATGGCCGCCTCCAGTTCGCTGATCTCCTGGGTACGCTTCAGGATATATTCGCGGTTCAGATGCCGCAGCCTGATCTCGGCCACATATTCCGCCTGCTCTTTATCGATGCCGAACCCGATCATCAGGTTGGGTATCACCTCGGCATCCTCGTCCGTCTCCCGTACGATTCTCACCGCTTTGTCGATATCCAACAAAATGGCCTCAAGCCCTTTGAGCAGGTGCAGCCGTTTTTCTTTTCCGGCCTTATCATAAAAAGTACGGCGGCGTACGCATTCCGTCCGAAAAGCCGTCCACTCGGTCAGTATCTCGCGCACGCCCATCACCCGGGGCGAACCGGCCACCAAAATATTGAAGTTGCAGGCAAAGCTGTCCTCCAGCGGCGTCAGGCGGTACAGCTTCTGCATCACCTTGTCCGGGTCCTGTCCGCGTTTCAGGTCCAGCGTCAGCTTCAGGCCGTTCAGGTCGGTCTCGTCGCGCATGTCGCTCACCTCGCGCACCTTGCCCGCTTTCGCCAGTTCGCTGATCTTGTCCATAATGGCTTCAATGGTGGTGGTGGGCGGTATCTCGCCGATCTCGATCATATTGGTCTCGGCATTATAACTGTATTTTGCCCGTACCCGTATACTCCCCCGCCCGGTCTCATATACCTTTTCCAGTTCGTCCGGGTCGTAAAGGATATAACCGCCGCCCACAAAATCCGGGGCCTTCAGCGTTGAGGCCAGCGGATGCTTTGGGTCTTTGATGAGGGCAATGGTGGTCTCGCACAATTCTTTTAAATTGAACGAGCAGATATTGCTTGCCATACCCACGGCGATACCCAGGGTGTTGTTCGCCAAAATGGTGGGAAAACTCACCGGCAGCAAGGTCGGCTCTGTCGTCGTCGCGTCGTAGTTTGGTACAAAATCCACCGTATCCTTGTCGATGTCCCGAAAAAGTTCCTGACAGACAGGGTCCAGCTTCGCCTCGGTATACCGGCTGGCGGCGTAGGCCATATCCCGGCTGTAGGCCTTGCCAAAGTTGCCCTTTGAATCCACAAACGGCGTCAGCAGGCTCTCGTTCCCGCGGGACATCCGCACCATCGTCTCATAAATGGCCTGGTCTCCGTGCGGGTTCAAATGCATGGTAGACCCCACGATATTCGCGCTTTTGGTGCGGTTGCCCTTTAAAAGCCCCATGTCATACATGGTATACAGCAGCTTGCGGTGGGCGGGCTTAAAGCCGTCTATCTCAGGCAGGGCGCGGCTGACAATCACGCTCATGGCGTAGGGCATATAGTTCTGCTCCAGCGTCTCGGTGATGTAGCTTTCCTGTACGATGCCCGCCCCCGCGATCTCTACCTTATCGCCCAGCTCCGGGCGTTTGGGCGGGGCTTTTTTGGTTGTTTTTCTTTTCATTGCCATCTTTTCTTCTCCTGTCAGCTGACGTCCAGATCGTCCAGATATTCATATCCATGCTGGGCGATGTGCTCTTTACGGCCCTGCAGATTATCGCCCAGCAGCAGGTCGAACACCTCCTGCGTACGCTGCGCCTCCTCCGGCGTCACCTTGATAAGCCGGCGCGTCTCAGGGTTCATCGTGGTCAGCCACATCATCTCAGGGTCGTTTTCACCCAGGCCTTTTGAGCGCTGAATGGTATACCTGGCCTGTCCGATGCGTGAGAGGATATCCGTTTTTTCCGGCTCGGTATAAGCAAAGTAGGTCTTGCCCTTGCTCTCGATCTCATACAGCGGCGATTCCGCGATATAGACAAAGCCCTCTTCGATCAGGGTGGGCGTCAGCCGGTACAGCATGGTGAGTATCAAAGTGCGTATCTGGTATCCGTCCACGTCCGCGTCGGTGCAGATGACCACTTTGTTCCACCGCAGGTTCGAGAGGTCAAAATTCGACAGCTGTGTTTTCGCTTTACCCCGCATTTCCACCCCGCAGCCCAGCACCTTGATGAGGTCGGTGATCACGTCGCTTTTGAAGATGCGCCCATAATCCGCCTTCAGGCAGTTCAAAATTTTGCCCCGCACCGGCATGATGGCCTGAAATTCCGAGTCACGGCTGGTCTTCACCGCCCCCATGGCCGAGTCGCCCTCCACAATATATATCTCACGGCGTGAAACGTCTTTTGTGCGGCAGTCCACAAACTTTTGTACCCGGTTTGCCATATCCATCTGGCTGGCTATCGTCTTTTTCAGGCTTTGGCGTGTCTTCTCCGCGTGCTCGCGGCTCTGCTTGTTCACCAGCACCTGGGTGCACAGCTTCTGCGCCTCGTCCGGGTTCTCAATAAAATACACTTCCAGATTATGCTTGAGAAATTCCGTCATGGCCTGGGCGATAAATTTATTGGTAATGGCCTTTTTGGTCTGGTTTTCATAGCTTGTCTGGGTCGAAAAGCTGGATGACACATAGATCAGACAATCCTGCACGTCGGCAAAGGTGATTTTGCTCTCGCCCTTTTTATACAGGTTCTTCTGTTTTAAAAACGCGTCTATCTGGCTGACAAAGGCGCTGCGCACAGCCCTGTCCGGGCTGCCCCCATGCTCAAGAAAGCTGGAGTTGTGATAATACTCCAGCAGCTGCCGTTTATTCGAGAAACAAAACGCGGCGCTCATCTTCACCTTGTATTCGGGGCGGTCCTCCCGGTCCCGTCCCGTGGCGGCCGATTGGCAGAACCTCACCGGCGTCAGGCTCTCCTCGCCAGCAATCTCATTCACATAGTCTTCAATGCCTTTTTCATAATAAAAAACGGCGGATTCAAAATTGCCGTTCACCTCGTTCAAAAAGCGAAAGGTCACCCCCGCGTTGACGACAGCCTGCCGTTTCAGCGTCTCGGTATAATATTCGGCCGGTACATGGATGTCGGTAAACACCTCCCGGTCCGGCTTCCATTTGATGACCGTACCGGTACGCTTTTTATGATAGGGCTCTTTCTGCAGGCCGCCCACATTTTCACCCTTTTTAAACTCCAGATGATAATGCGTCTCGTCCCGGTACACATCGGCGGTCATATACTCCGACGCATACTGCGTGGCGCACAGGCCCAAACCGTTCAGCCCCAACGAGTACTCATAGTTGTCCTCGCCCGCGGCGTATTTGCCGCCCGCGTACATCTCGCAAAATAAAAGCTCCCAGTTGTAGCGCTCTTCATTTTTGTTATAATCCACCGGGATACCCCGGCCAAAGTCTTCCACCTGGATGCTGCCGTCTGCAAACCGGGTAATGTTGATCTCGTCCCCGTGTCCGTCGCGCGCCTCATCGATAGAGTTTGACAATATCTCAAAAATAGAATGGGCGCAGCCGTCCACTCCATCTGAGCCAAAAATAACGCCCGGACGCTTACGCACCCGGTCGGCCCCTTTCAAACTTTGGATACTCTCATTGGAATATTCCTGTTTTTTCGCCATTTTTCTTTTGATCCCTCTCCCGCGGCTTTGCGCCGCTGTTTTTTTCCAACGTTATTATTAAACAATTTTAAGGATAAAATGTCAAGAAATTGTGCCGCGCCCGCTTTTTACGCGGTCCAAGGCAGACCGAAGCTTTCCCGGCGCACGGCAGATCTTTCTTTCGCGGCAGAACGCTTTTTTACAAAACCGCTTTGTTGGAAAGACTTTTTATTTTGTCTTTTCAGCACACTGCCCTGCGGCCGGTTTTTTATAAAAAAATGCAAAATCGCTGTTTTTATCCTTCCGCATTGTTTTTCCTCCGCCGCCAACCCGCGCCCTCCTTCGCCTGCCAAAAGCTTTTTCTCTTCTTATGCCGCGACATTTCGCGCCCCGGCTTACGGCGCGTTTTTCTCAGCGGTACGGGTCCGCCGTTTTCATTACTGCCGCCCTCGTCTTTCTCATTCTGCGCAGGCGCGGCGCTCTCTATTCCTTCAAATCTGCTCCTGTCAAAGCCGTTCTGGCCTTTCAGGCCTGTTTTAAAACCCACTGGATGACATATAGCCGCTCAATCGGCCTCCGGTACGTTTTAAAATAAACTTCGGCTCTGCGTCTGCGGCAAAGGGCAAACACGCTTTCTCCATACCTTCACACAAGCGCGCCGCAAACCTTCCAAACCGCGCAGGCCCCGCTTTGGCCGCGTCTAAAAGGTTTGAGGCCGCAGCTTTGCCCCATACGCCAAATAGGGCGGCACAGCTTTTCACCGCTGTACCGTCCTTTATATATCTGTATATTCGTCAAAACCGGCCGGCTTCGCGCGCCGCCCATAAACTTCACAGTTTTAAAGGCCGTTTACCAATTTCAGCGTTTTATGATACCTGTTTTTTTCTCCGTTATCTCTTCTCCTGCAGGCCATTGAGCCATCCCTGCAACTCCTGCTGTGAAACACCCGCGCTGAAGCGCTGTCCCTTCAGCCAATTCCCGCTTCCCGCCTGTTCCCTCAAATTTCTCTCACTCATTTCAACGCCGCTTCCTCCTGAGGTGCAAAACGGGATCACCGTTTTGCCTGAAAAATCATGATTTTCCACAAACGTACTCACAATGCGCGGCGCCTCTCCCCACCAGATGGGATACCCGATAAAGACAACCTCATACTGTGCCATCTCCTCAACGCCCCGGCCGATTGCCGGGCGGCAGCTTTTGTCGGTCATCTCAATGGTGCTGCGGCTTTGGTGGTTCTTCCAATCAAGGTCAGCGCGGGTATAGGGCGTT
>JAUNTE010000033.1:0-1125 GCA_030538855.1 Oscillospiraceae bacterium | reverse complement strand
GATCGGCCCCTATTTCTTTTGCCAGCCTTTCGGCAACTTCTCTGGTAATACCGCTCACGCTGAAATATGTAACCAATACTTTTTTCATCATACACCCTCCTTAAATTTCGTTGACTCAAATATTCTACCATGCTATAATCCCTTCAAGTTGATTATAAATCTTAAAGTAAACTTTAAGTCAAGTGTTTTTTACATATTTTTATTGGAGGGCTGCATACATGCTTTATACCGTGGGCGAAATGGCAAAGGTCCTGGGGGTCCCCGCTTCCACCCTCAGATATTACGATAACGAGGGGCTCCTCCCCTGTGTAAAACGCTCAAAAGGCGGTATCCGCCTGTTTACCGATAAAGACTATGAATGGATCAAAATGATCGAATGCCTGAAAAAATCCGGCTTGTCCATCAAAGAGATCAAAGCCCTTATTGAGATGATAAATCGCGGAGACGCCTCTTTAAGTGAAAGGCTTGAACTCTTCCGCTCACACAAAAAAGCTGTGGAAAAGCAAATTGCCGATATGCAGGAGACGCTGCGCCTTTTAGAATTCAGATGCTGGTATTATGAAGAAGCGTTAAAGGACGGTACCGACAGCCGCGTCAGCGCTTTGCCAATTGAGGAGATCCCCGAACCGTATAAAAGCGTAAAACAAAAAATGTATATCGCCGATGAAGAGTCATGACAAAAAACCGGCCCAGCCATTTTTATGATACGTCGCCCCCTCCTCTGTATTTCTTTTGTATATACCGCAATAGCGGCGAGGGCAGTGCCATTGAGATCAACTATTTTCCCATCGGTTCAAGGCTTCTCTATATGCTGAAAAGCACATGGTTACCGGGTCCTTTATAAAATGAGTTTATATGTAAAGCGGCAAAATGACGCCCGCTTGGCGCCGGATAAACAAAAGCGGTCATGAACAGTCACATGAAGTTATGATACAAAATGGGCTGTTTGACATTTCCACACGCTGATATTAGAATGAAAACGGCCCTATTGCGTTCGTTTGCTTTTGACAGAAAAGGCGCAGCGCGGAAAATCGGGATTTACGGAGGGACATATGGGGATCGTCAGCACAAACAAAAGGGATTTTATTTTTCGATCCACCCATGATTTATTAAAATTTGTACAGG
>JAUNTE010000320.1 GCA_030538855.1 Oscillospiraceae bacterium | reverse complement strand
CGTTGATTTCTATGCCTCTGGACGTGGAAACGATCTTGTCCTTGGGGCCCTGGCCGATGGCGATAATCACGGAATCCGAGGGTTCCAGAAAATCCTCGCCTTCCACTTCGCGGGCATGGCCTTCCGCGTCATAGTCCAGGCGGCGGAATACAGCGCCTTCGGGCCGGATTTCCACAGGCCGCACGCAGGTATGAAAGTCCACGCCGTCCACCCTGGCGTATTCCACTTCGCGCGGGCTGGCGGCCAGCAGCGGCTTGCGGGCGAACACCGTCACCTTGCGCGCGCCGTGGCGCAAAATGGTGCGGGCCGCGTCAATGGCCGCGTTGCCTGCGCCGATCACGCTGACAACTTCCCCCGGATTGTAGACCGCCGGATTGCAGAGATAGTCAATGGCGAAATGCACGTTGCCCAGGCTTTCGCCCTTGATGCCCAAGCTGTTGGGCCGCCAGACGCCCGTGCCGATGAAGACGGCGCTGTAGCCGTCCCGGAAGAGGTCGTCCATGCGCAATGCGCCACCGATGGTGGTATTGGGGCGGATGCGCACGCCCAGTTCCAGCAGGCGTTGCTGATAGCGGTCCAGAATGCTCTTGGGCAGGCGGAAGTCCGGAATGCCGTAGCGCAGCACGCCGCCGATGCGGTCGTGGGATTCGAAAATGGTCACGCTGTAGCCGCGCTGGGCCAGAATGATGGCGATGGTCAGTCCCGCCGGACCCGAGCCGATAATGGCGGCGGCCATGCCGTTCTGACGCGGCCGTGGCGGATGGTGCACGGCCAGAAAGCGTTCGGAGATGTAATTTTCGATGCTGCTGATATGCACGGGGCTGCCTTTTTTGCCCAGAATGCAATGTCCCTCGCATTGTTTCTCGTGGTCGCAGACCAGGGAACAGACAATGGAAAGGGGATTGTTGTCAAAGAGCATCTGTCCGGCTTCGTCGATATTGCCGTTCAGGAACTGTTCGATCATCACCGGAATGTTGGTGCTGATGGGACAGCCCGTGCGGCAGAGAGGCTTTTTGCAGTGCAGACAGCGCCGGGCTTCGTTGATGACATGCAGCGCCATGGCTTCTCCTTGTGCTTGAGGCCGCGCCGCCCGCCGGACGCGGGCGGCGCATCCCGCGTTCAATCGTCGCTTTTCACGCACAACTGCCGGAACCAGTCCGGCACGGGCACGGGGCGTCCCTGGGGATTGACCAGGGCGTGCTGGGTCATGCCTTCGGCCAGCAGGCGCGTCTTGTCCTCGTCCCATATCTCATATACAAAACGCAGTGAGGCCCGGCCCCATTCGCTGATGGCCGCGCGCACCTGCACCAGATCGTCATAACGGGCCGGTGCGCGGTAGCGGCACTGGGCTTCGCGCACGGGCAGGATGATGCCCTTTTTTTCCACGTCGGCGTAGCTCATGCCGCATTGGCGGATGTAGGCGTTGCGGGCGCGCTCGAAAAGGTGCAGGTATTCGGCGTAATACAAAACCCCCATGGTGTCCGTTTCACCGTAGGACACGCGATGGGGCAACCAGATTTCCGGAGTGGGAAAAACATGCACGGGCAAGCTCCTTGTTTCGGCGCGCGCCGCGAAGGCCGCGCGTCAGCATGGGCCGGGGGCGCGTTGCGCCCGGCCTTGATTGTGGTTTTGCTGGCGAGTCTCGCGCTCTCCGCCTGCGCCGGCAAGAAGCCGCAGCCCGAAGAACTGCCGCCGCTGGGGCCGCCGGTGGCCGTGCAGGAAAGCCCGGAATTTTTCGTCGCCAATCTGGCCCCCCGCAACCAGGATCTGACCAGCTGGAAGGACATGGCCCCTACCGTGCGCAAGTCTCTGCGCTATGTCAACAGCAAGCCGCAGGGCGCGGCGGCCGTCAAACGGCCGGGTCTGACCGTGACCTGGGGAGATCTCTCCCGCAGCCTGACCCGCCTGCGGGATCTGCTGCCGCGTCTGGATGCGGAGCCCGGCCTGCTGCTGGCGAACTTCCGCTGGGTGGAAGTGCCGGGCGGCATCAATTATTCCGGCTACTACGAGCCGCAGGTACGGGCCAGCCGTACGCGCAAGCCGGGCTATGCCCAGGCCATCTACGGCCTGCCGCCGGATCTCGGGCGGGTGCGCGCCAAACGCGGCCGCTACCATGACCGCCGCACCATTGAGGAAAAGCAGGTGCTGGCCAACCGGGGCCTGGAACTGGCCTGGGCCGCAGACCCTGTGGACGTCTTTTTTCTGGAAATTCAGGGCTCGGGCCGCCTGATTTTTGACGACGGCACGCAGGCCTATGTGAACTATGCCGGGCAGAACGGGCACAAGTACAAGAGTTCGGGCCGGATCATGCGTGAAAAGGGTCTGCTCAGGCGCGGCGACATTTTCGAGCAGCGCGAGTGGTTCAGGAACAATCCCGAGCGGGTGCGCGAAATTCTCAACGACAATCCCAGCTATGTTTTCTTCAAATTCGGCAGCCGCGGACCCACCGGGGCCATGGGGCATGAGGTGGACGACTGGCTCTCCCTGGCCACGGACCGGTCCTTTATCCCTCTCGGTTCTCTGGTGGCTTACGGTGTAAACGCGCCGGACGAGCGGCGCGGCAGCGTGCCCCTGCGCGGGATCGGTTTCGCCCAGGACGTGGGCGGGGCCATCAAGCGCAACCGTATTGATATC
>JAUNTE010000032.1 GCA_030538855.1 Oscillospiraceae bacterium | reverse complement strand
AAGCCCCTTTGGGGCTTATTACCAGCGGAGCCTATAGGCTCATCAGATTCCTTTCGCTTACCTTGCATAAAGTGCCCTCCTGCTATTAAAACAGCGCTAAGGTATCCCCTGTTTGCCATTGCAATACCCACTTTTATTTCTCTGCCGATTTTTAACAATTCCTCACTTTGTTCGGATATTTTTTGGGGCATAGCGAAAGCTTTGAAACCACCGGCAGTGCCGGTGGTTTTCTTCTGCAATAAAAACACGCCCCGCATGTTATGCGGGGCGCGCTGCGCAAATTCAAAAGCCTGTGTTAAAATTTCCCGGTAAATCCGGCCTCTTTGGCCGCTTTGTAAAGCGCCTGGGCCGCCTCGCCGTCTACAGCCGACCCCTGCACCTGCAGGGCCAGCCGCTGCGTACCGGCTTCTTTGGCAAGCTGTGCCGCCGTTTGCAGGGCTTCCGCGTCCAAACCGTCCGTCACTAAGGCGCCCTCGTCGGTATAAGAGAATCTGGCCGTTATCAGCAGGTTTTTCGCCCCGAAGGAAACCGGGTTCTCCACATAACTGTCCAGCTTTTGGCCGCTGGCCGCTTCTCCCGGCAGGGCGATCCAGATGTTGACCCCTTTTTCCTCTCCCAGCGCATCCAGCCGCCCGATGATATTTTTCAGCACCTGCGGTTTGGTCTGCTGCTGTGCGTTTTCGCCAAAGCCGCAGTAATTTAAACCGTATCCCGAGGGAAACTGCACACTGCCCATCACCACGTCGGTATAGCCCAAGTCCGCCGTTTCCTCCGCCAGTGCAAGCACATAGCGGCAGGCGTCTTCATTATAGGGGTTCAGCCAGGGCTTGCCCCCCAGCTCACGGCTGGTATCCAGCCACAGCATCCCCTGGTTAAGGTAAGACACCGCCATTTCCGGCGCGGCATAAGCGGCCCCCGGGTCACGAAAAGCCTCAAGATAAGCGCAGGGCCGGATGCCCTCAGCCAAAAACGCCTGGGCCACGGCCCGCGCGTCCAGCGAAGTACCGGACACCCGGTCTTTCGCCTGCGGCACAGAGGTGGGATAATAAAGATTGCCCGCCGCATCCTTCAGGGTAATCATCACATGGGTCACGCCTTCACTTTTCAGCTGCTGCGCAGTCACGGCGGCGGCCTGCGGCGTGGCAACCGACGCAAAATCCACCGCGCGCCATGTCCCCTCTTCCGGCAGGGCCACAGGGATATCTTCCTGTGAAGAAGGCGGCTGCGAAATTTCTGAGACGACCGCCTCAGACGAATCAGGCACAGAGAGGTCTTCCGATACCGGCGTGTCCGGCCCGTCCGCGCCGCGGTTTTGCAGCGAATACCAAAAGCCCGAAGCCGCGTCGATGATAGGACGCGCCGCAAAAAAGCCCACTACAAAAACCAGCGCCAAAACAATCAAAAACACCGTCCATCGCTTTGCCGTCTGCCGCTTTGCAGCCGCACCGCCAAAGCTTTTGCGGTAGCGTTTGATCTTTACCGGTTTCGTCCGCCTTCCCATAATGCCCCTCCCCCTGTCTTTTCTCTCAGATCGTCAGCATCTGCCCGGTAAACCCGTACAAAGCCAGCGCTAAAATACCCAGATATACCAGCGTGGCTGGCAGCCCCCGAAAGCTTTGAGGCAAATTTCTGCTGTGAAGCGTCCGCTGGCTTTCCGCCACCAGCAAAGCGGCCAGCATGTAGCCTACCGCGGTGCCAAGCGCAAAACCCAATGTCTGCAGCAGCGTATAATTTTTATTGGCCATCAGCAGCAGCGTACCTAATACGCAGCAGTTAAATGTGGCCGCAGGCAGCGCCGCAGCTACCCGCGTCAAACTTTTTCTCTTTTTAAAAATCGTCGCCACCGCAAACATGACGATAAAAAACGTGATCACCGTCGCCGCTACCAAAAGCACCGGCCGCAGATACCACCGGCCGTCGCCCAGCGTCCATGGCAAAAACAGCTGGTTCAAGCCGTATCCGATCATCGACGACAACACCTGGACGATACATAAAAGGCCGCTGAACAGCAGGGTGTCCATGGCGGGGTCGTCCACCAGCTTTAACAGCCGGCTCACCCCAAGTGAACGGCTGAAAACCGCATTCTGCGCAAAAATAGCCGCCAGCGCGTAAACAAAAAAGGTGGCAAGCCCGCTGCGAAGAACCTCTATCATAGCTTCTTCACCCCCATGTTCACATGCTTTTTGAACAGGTTGGCAAGGCTGCGCCAGATAGCGGCCACCAAGCCCATCACGATAAAGCCGCCCGCCGCCATCTGCGCGATGGGGATGGGCGCGTCTGAGAAAATTTTAAACCCGAACAATGTACCGGTCCCCAACAGCTCACGCAACGCGCCCACCAGCAAAATCACCAGTACAAAGCCAACGGTGGTAAGCACCCCTTTATATAACGCCGTCGATACCTTCTCTTTCTGGGGGCGCACATAGCGTTTGATAATGATGGGGTCGATAATGAGCAGGGGCAGATAGATCCCGATGCTCTGCAGCAAACTTCCGCCAAAAACAAGCTGGGTGACAAACACCGCGCCCAGATATACCACCGTTGAAATCGACGTATAGATCACCGCGCGCAGCCCCACAAAGCTGGTGCGGCAGATAAGCGCCGCCAATACCCGCGTCAGGGTCAGCATCAAAATCACCATCATAGAAAGCACCGCCGCGTTTTGCAGGTTGACGGCCGCCGCCACTACCGGGGTGAGGCCGATGCCCTGCATGACGACAGGATTATTCAAAAACACCCTGTCGCGCCGGCCAATACGGTCCATATGCTGATGGATATACTTTAAATGTTCTTTTTTCACTGCGCACCGCCTTCCTGCGGGGCCGCGCCCTCCGCCGGTCTCTCAGCCGTCTCCTCCGCCGCCGCGGGGCGGGGCGGCTTCAGCTGCAGCTCCGGATTGTTTTTCTGCAGGCTGCGGGTGCGCCACCAGCCCACCGCGCGGGCCGTCATCCGGTCAAGATATCCTGAGACGGCGTTGACGACGATCAGGGCGAAGCATACCCCCAGTTCATAGGCGCCGTAGTATCGAAACGCCATGGTCAGCGCCCCCAGCACCAGCCCGAATACAATACGCGACGAGCGCTTTTTCGGCAAAGTAGAAAGATCAGACAGCAAAAAAACCGCCGCGTATATCAGGGTGGAACTGAGCAGCTCATATTTTACCACATCCAGCCGGTCGGCCCCCGCCACCCGCGGAAAGCAGAACGCGATGGCCGCGCAGGTGAAAAGAAATGTGACGGGCGCGATAAAACTGATGCGCCTGCGAAGCAAAAGCAAGAGAAAACAGCTGAACACCACCAGCACCGCTGTGGCTCCCATACCGCCCGCGTAATTGCCCAAAGCCAGGTTCATCGGCGTGATGTTGGGCAGGCCGTCCAGCTTCATGGTAGCCATGGGCGACGTGCTGTAAATAACGCCCGCCGTATCCCACAGCGGGATGGACGTAAACGGCGTGGGGTACTGGGTGAGCTGGGCGGGCCACCCCACCAGCGCCACCACATATCCTACCGCCGCAGGGTTGAAGGGATAAGCGCCATAACCGCCAAACAGGTGCTTGCCCACCAAAACCGCCATTAAAACCGCCACGATTACTACATAATAGGAGACGGTGGCCGGCATCATCAGCGTCAAAATCACGGCGGTGCAAAGGCTGCTGTTCTCGGTGGAATTATAGGGCAGGCCGCGCAGCTTGGCGGCCAAAAAATCTGAGATCACCGCCGTCAGCAGCGCTGTGCATACCAAAAAAAGCGGACGCAGCCCATACATATAACAAGAGATGATCAGCAGGCTCAGCGCTGCCAGCAAAATGTCCCTGTGCGCGCCATAGGCCTCGTGTATCTGTGGTTTTTTTGTCTTCATGGGATTGCTCATAATCTGTCAATACCTTTCTGGTCTGGCCCGAGGCTGCCCTCAGGCCTTTTGGCTCTCCGCCTGCAGGGCGCGGATGGCTTCGGCGCGGTCGCGGCTTAAAAACACCGCGCTGCCCGCCACCAAAACGTCTGCCCCGGCCTCCAGCACGGCGCGGGCCGTTGCAGGGTCTATCCCCCCGTCCACCTCTATCAGGTAGCTAAGGCCCGCCTCCTCCCGGTATTTTTTCAGCCATGCGATCTTTTCCAGCGCCCCGGGCTGAAACGCCTGCCCGCCAAAGCCCGGCTCTACCGCCATTACCAGCGCCATTGAAAGCGAGGACAGATAGGGCTTCAGCGCTTCAGCAGGGGTGGCGGGTTTTATCGCCATACCGGGCTTGGCTCCCAGCTCTTGTATCCGCTGTAAAACAGCCGCGGGGTCGTCCTCCGCTTCATAGTGAAATACCAGATAATCCGCCCCCGCCTCAATAAACTGGCGGGCATAGGCAAGCGGATGCGAGATCATCAAATGGACGTCGTAAACGGCGGGCGTCTTTTTGGCCAGCGAGGCCAGCACCGGTACGCCCACCGAGATATTGGGCACAAAATGGCCGTCCATCACATCAAAGTGCAGCATGGAAGCGCCCGCGTCCAATACCTCGCGGCACTCGCGTCCAAGCTGTGTAAAATCGGCTGAAAGCAAGGATGGCGCGATCAATGCCAAGACCTATCCCTCCCTTACCGCATTTATTAAAATTTTGCTAAACAAAATTATTTTACCCCATATATCTGCAAAAAACAACCGTTTTTCTTTTCCTCCGCAAAAGGCGTCCTCTCCGTCCGGCCCCGCCGCCGCAGGTATTGGCCGCGGGCAGCGCCGTTCAGCCCGCCTTTTCTCCGTCATAAAGGCAGACGTCCAATTCCCGCACCTCATCCAGCGCCGTAAAATAGACGGTCATGGAGATATGGTCTCCCGCACGGTGGCGCGACACCATCGAGGTGAGATCGGCGGGCACCAAAATATCCCGGCCCGCTGCGCTGACGATGATATCCCCGGCCGAGACGCCCTCTTTCAAAAGGCCGCTCTTTTTGTCCACCTCAATGATGAGCACGCCCGTCTCGGGCGCGTGCCTGCCTTTCGGCGTCTCTTCCATAGGGGTGACGACAACGCCAAGCCGCGCCTGGCCCTGTACCTCTCCATAAGCCATCAGGTCCTCTATCACCGGCTTCATAATCTGCGAGGGGATGGCAAAACCCATCCCCTCATAATCCACAGCCGAGATCTTAGAGGAATTGATGCCCACGACCTGTCCGTACTTGTTGGCCAGCGCCCCGCCTGAATTGCCGGGGTTGATGGCCGCATCCGTCTGCAGCAGGGTATAAGTGTAAGTATTTCCATCTTCCATCTCAAGCGCAACCTGCCGGTTAAGGCCGGAAAAGATCCCCTGCGTCACAGAGTTATGGAATCCGTTGGCGTTTCCTATCGCCACGGCAAGGCTTCCTACCGCCACTTCGTCCGAGTCTCCGAACTGCGCCGCCGTGAGCCCCTCCGCCTCGATCTTCAGCACCGCAAGGTCTGAGGCGGCGTCTTTTCCCACCAAACGCGCCTCATAGCCGCGGCCGTTATCCAGCGTCACCCGGATTTTAAACGCGCCGTCCACCACATGATAATTGGTCACGATATATCCGTCGGCGCGAAAGATCACGCCGCTGCCCGCCCCAAACAGGCGGGCCGTTTTATCGTAACAGGCCACGCCGGTCACGCTGGGCTTCACCCGGGCGGTGATCTCTTCCACCGACAGGCCCTCTCCCTCGGGCGGGGCGCTTAGCAAAAACTCTTCTCTTTCTCCGGTTCCGTAAAAAGGGTCCTTGGGCTGCTGCGGCTGCCGGACGGGCGGGTCGTTTTCCGGCCCGCCCTGCGGCTCTGAGGCCGACGGCGGCGCGGCGGCCCCCGCCGTCTGGGCGCGGGCCCATAAGATACGGCCTGAAAAAGCCCACAGCCCACCGGCAAACACATATGCCGCCAGCGTCAGCAGGCACAGCGACGTGCCAAGCGCGGCGCGGCTTTTTTGGGGTTTTGGGGCATAGGGATTCATAGACGTTCCTCTTTTATCTTTAATATTTATTCTATTTCTCTTCTGTATCCTCTGACAGCATATCCGACAATTGTGAAATTTTCTTGTAAGCGGCCCGTTCCGTTACCACAACGCCCACGGTCTGGTCCCATGGGTCACGCGGGGCCTTGGGCAGCAGCAGCGCTTCATAGCATACCCCGGCGCTGGTACAATTCAGCCCGGCCAGATACCGGTCATAGTATCCGCCGCCCCTGCCAAGACGTCCCCCGGCTTTGTCAAAACCCAGCCCCGGCGCAACGGCAAACCCGATCTCCTGCGGGGGCACCGCCGGCGCGTCTTCAAACGGCTCGGCAATGCCGTAACGGCCTGTCCGCAGCTCGGTAAAAGAGGTGATCTGCCGCGCTTCCATCCGCCCGTCCTGCATGCACAGCGGCACCGCCAAACGCTTGCCCTGTTCCAGCGTCCACAACAGCAGCGGCTTTACGTCGATCTCTTCCTTCAGGGGGACATAACAAAAAACCGTATCCGCTTTTTTATACGCTTCCAGCGCCGCTATCCGACGGCATATCTGGTCGTCCGCTTCACGCCGCCACATATGCGGCAGCGCCTGTATCCGTTTTTTCTGCGCTGCCCGCAGACGGCTTTTTTCTGTATTCATCCTTTTTCTTCCTTTGGGGCGATATTCGCGTTTTTCTCACGGCGGCGGCGGGGGGGCGGCGTCTTTTCGTGGCCGGACGGCAGGGTAAAGTAAAAAGCCGCGTATTCTCCCGCTACGCTCTCGGCCCAGATCTCGCCGCCCGCGCGCTGCACCAGCACCTTTGAGATATGCATGCCCAGCCCTGAGCCTGAGGCGTGCAGCCCCCGGCTTTTATCCTCTTTATAAAAGCGCTCAAACACATGAGGCAGGGCTTCGGGGCTGATACCGGCCCCTGTATTTTTCAGGCCGATGGTCACCATATCCTGGTTCTCGGTCACCGACAGCGTGATCGTGCCGCCGTCGCCTGTAAATTTGATGGCGTTGTCAAGGATATTATAAAACACCTGATAAACCATATCCGGGTCGGCATATACCAGCGTTTTATGCGGGGCGAAGCCCAATATCCCAACGTGGTTGGCCTCAAGGCGCTGCTCAGCCCCAAATAAAGCGCTGGTAAGCGTCTCCCACACGTCGTAATCCACCGCGTTCAGTACCGTTTCACCCGCTTCCAGCTTGCTGATATCCAGCATGCCTTTGATGAGGCGGGTCAGCCGTCCCACCTCCTCCGACACGATGGCAAGGTAATGGGGGTACTGCTCGGGCGCGATGACCCCATCCAGCATCCCGTCGATAAAGCCCTTTATCGTGGTCATAGGGGTGCGCAGCTCATGGGCGATATTCCCCATAAAGCTTTGACGGCTCTTTTCGATCGTCTCAAGGCTCTGGGCCATATTGTTGAAGGTGAGGGCCAGATTGGCCAGCTCGTTGTCGCCCTCCACCGGCACCCGAACGGTAAAGTCGCCCTTCCCGAACGACTGCGCCGCGTCTGAAATACGCCGCAGCGGGGTGGTCATCCGCGAGGTCAGCACAATGGAAAGCACCGACGATACCAGCAGCATCACCCCGCAGGCGATGAAAAACGCCGCAAACACGTCTGAAAGATAGCCTGAAATGTTCTCGTCGCTGGCCGACGCCAGCACAAAGCCCTGCAAAACGCCGTCCTCTGTGTAGACGGGCTTGGCCACCGTATAGTGGTTCTCCTGATAGTTGCCGTTCAGGGTGCCCATCTGGGTGGCCGCGCCCTTCTGCGCCGCCTCCTCTATCAGCTTTTCCGGCAGCAGCGCGTGATGCGTACAGGCCGCGCCTTCGCTGCACAAAGTGACATTTCCGTCAGCATCGGCCAAAAAAACGGTGCTGTCCGTCACCCCCGCCGCCTGCCGCGCCGCCAGCTGAAGCACCACCCTGTCATCCACATCACGCAGCTCTTCAGCCGCCTGAAACGGGTGGGTGCCCTGCTGCAGCATATGCACCTGCTGCAGCATGCTGTTTACCACGCTCATCAGGGCGCGGTCGTTTTCATCCCTGAAATACCGCGCGGTGAATACCATAAACACCGTCCCCAGCAACAGGATGCTGCACAAAAGGATGATAACGGTGGTGGTAAAATACCGTGAGGTTATACTTTTCCTCATAAACCGTCCGTCATTCCTTCACTTCAAATTTGTATCCTACGCCCCAAACGGTTTTCAGGCTCCACTGGTCGCTCACGCCCTCCAGTTTTTCACGCAGGCGTTTCACATGCACGTCGATGGTGCGGGAATCCCCGTAATATTCAAAGCCCCAAACCTCGTCCAGCAGCTGGTCACGGGTAAACACGCGGTTGGGGTGGCTGGCCAGATAAAAAAGCAGCTCCAGCTCTTTGGGCGGGGCCTCGGTCACTTTTCCCTCCACCTTCAGCTCATACCGGGTCATATCCACCGTCAGTTTTTCATACTGGATGACGCGGCTGCCCGCCTCTGTCTTTTCCGGGCCGCAGCGCCGCAGCACCGCTTTGATGCGGGCAACCACCTCTTTGGTGTCAAAGGGTTTGACGATATAATCGTCGGCTCCAAGCTCCAGCCCCAGCACCTTGTCAAACGTCTCTCCCTTTGCCGTCAGCATAATGACGGGCACGTCGCCCATCGCCCTTATGCGGCGGCAAGCCTCCCAGCCGTCCATACGGGGCATCATTACGTCCAGCAGCACCAGCGCGGGTTTCTCTTTTTCATATTCGGCCAGCGCCTGCTCGCCGTCAAAAGCCAGCGCCGTGCGGTATCCCTCTTTTTCCAGATAAAGCCGCAGCAGCTCGCAGATATTTTTATCGTCGTCCACAATCAAAATTCTTTCCTGTGCCATGGTTCCTCGCCGCCCTTTCCATCATTGGGTATATTTATTTTGATTATACCGCTTATTTATGAATAAAAAAAGACCGGCCGGCCTTTCTTTTTTCCAATTTTCCCTTGCCGCGCAGCCTATTATCCTCCTCTGGCCCGGGCGCATACAGGCGTGAAGCATTTTTACCGCCGGGCCTCTTTTCTTCAGCGTACGCCAGCATACTCCCGCGCCCGCAGCGCGGGCAGAGCCGCTTTTTCATACCGGCGCCCCTATTCTTGTTTTCGCCCTCCAGTATAAAACCGCCGCCTGTACAGTTCTTTCCGGGCAGCCCGCAAAAAATCAGGGAGGCAGTCATTTTATTGTAAGGGCCCCCCGGCTCTACCGGGGCCGGAAAAGTTTGCGCGTTCTATAAAAAAACAGAAACGAAAAAAGGAATTAGAGCCGCAATTTTTTATCAAAAAACAACCGGAAACGAAAGACACTGCGGCTGGGGTTCTAATGTTTATTTTTTGTTGTTCCGCGACGCGCGCTTAGAAAGCGCGCGGCTCCACAATAAAAAACAGATCGGGCAGAAGCGAATATGAAGAAAGCCCGCCAGAAGCCAAGGTAAGGATGTGCGCGATGAAAGTTGCTATCACAGGGCCCACCCATCTGAAATTACCTGCCGGCGGCAAACCTTTGCAGACGTCCTTCGCAATATGCGCCTTGAGGCGCTGCAAGTTCCATAAGGCTCGGCAAATATAAAAAGACCCGCTGGCTACGTTGGCGGGTCTTTTTATGCAATGGGGGGCGGCCACAGTTCCCGGTGTTTTCTTTTCCATATCCGGCCTTATACCTCCCCTTGCAGGATGCGCCCGCTTCCCGTCACTTTTTGAATACCGATCAAACAAAAAGCTTTTCTCCGGTTTACCTTTAAAAATACATGGCGCTTTTCTTGGCGCACGGTCTCCTGCCCCACCGGCGCCCCGGCATGATACGTCCCGCTTTTTTTACAGCCCGGGCGCTTTTTCGGCGCAGGCGTCTCTCCGTCTTAAAACGGCTGTCCGTGCGGCCCTCTTTTGCCTCCTGCGGGCAGCCCATTTTCCCAGCAAAGCGCCGCCGGTGCTCTCTGCAAATCATAAAATCCATAAAATCCCTTGCCGCAAGGCCCTTTGCGGCTGTGGCCCCTCTTGTTTTTTCCTGTCTTGTCTTTTTATGTTGTCTCGTTGCAGCATAGGGTACGCCCTAAAGCCGCCCCGCCTTAAAAGGCGGCAGTCCCCGGCTTTTCACCGCTGTAAACCCCTGGGCCGCGCCTCTTTTTCTTGGGGGCGGGGCGGCTTTGGGGCGTTGCGCGGCATAAAAAACTATGGTATCATAAAGCACAGCAAACACAGCCGCCTGTGCCGCTGTGCCCGCGGGCCGTATCGCTGTCCGCCGGCCGCCGGTCTTTTGAGACGGCGCCCATTTCGTTTTAAAGGAGTTCAAACCATGAAATTAGGTATCGTGGGGCTGCCCAACGTCGGCAAAAGCACCCTTTTCAACGCCATTACCAACGCCAAAAACGCCGAGGCCGCCAATTATCCCTTCTGCACCATTGAGCCGAACGTCGGCGTGGTGGCGGTGCCTGACAAACGGCTGGATATTCTGGCGGAGATGTACCATCCCAAAAAATACACCCCCGCCATCATTGAGTTTGTAGACATTGCGGGGCTTGTCAAGGGCGCTTCAAAGGGCGAGGGGCTGGGCAACAAGTTCCTTAGCCATATCCGTGAGACAGACGCCGTCATCCATGTGGTGCGGTGTTTTGATTCCGACGACATCATCCATGTAGAGGGCAGCGTTGACCCCGCGCGGGACATCGCCACCATCGATCTCGAACTGATCCTGTCCGACCTTGAATTTGTTGAGCGCCGGCTTGACCGTACCCGCAAAGCTTTAAAAGGAGATAAAAGCCTGGCAAATGAGGTGGATTTTTTAGAGCGGCTGGCCCGGCATCTCTCAGAAGGCAAAAACGCGCGCACCATGCCCGTCGCCTCTGAAAGTGAAGAGGCCGTGATGAGAGACCTGCCGCTCTTATCCGCAAAGCCGGTCATCTACGCCGCAAATGTCAGCGAGGACGACCTGCTCAACGGCACGCAGGACAACCCCTATCTTCCTCTGGTTGAAAAGCTTGCCATAGAAGAGGGTGCGAAATGCATCCCCATCTGCGCCAAAACCGAAGAGGACGTCGCCGGGATGGACGCGGCCGAAAAAGCCGAGTTTTTGGCCGAGCTGGGTCTCGATTCCTCCGGCCTTGACAAGCTGATCGTGGCCAGCTATTCCCTTTTGGGGCTCATCAGCTTTCTCACCGCAGGGCCTGAAGAAGTACGCGCCTGGACCATTAAAAAGGGGTGCAAGGCCCCCCAGGCGGCGGGTAAGATCCATTCTGATTTTGAACGCGGCTTCATCCGGGCCGAGATCGTCGCTTTTAACGACCTGTGCGCCTGCGGCACTATGGCCGCGGCCAAAGAAAAAGGGCTTGTCCGCAGTGAGGGCAAAGAGTACGTCATGCAGGACGGCGACGTGACGCTGTTCCGCTTCAACGTGTGATCGATAAAAGGCCGGGCCCCGGCGGCCCCGCGTTTTCTTCTGCTGCCCGTCAAAGGCCGCCGTTTTGCGGGATGGCAAGGGGTGCTTTTATAAAGTCCCCTCCTCCGCACCATTTTCAGTGCCGCGGCTGCCTCTGTTTATAAAATCAACCGGCTGTTCCGATGTTTCCGGCAGTCCCTACGGCGCGGCAGGGCTGCCGCGCCGCAGTTTTTTCACCTTTTTTCATGGGCCTGCCTGTCTGGGCCCGCGGGGCCGCCTGCGCCGCCCTGAAAAGCCGGCGTTTTACCTCTGCCGCAAATTTTTTATACGGCCCTGCCTGCCGCAGCGGACATTTTATTTGAAAACAAAAAAAGAACAGGAGTTTTTTATGAAGACGATTGGTATTTTGGGCGCGATGCCTGAAGAAATCAAGCTTCTGGCCGCCATGCTGGAAGACCCGTCCACACAGCAGAAAGGCGGCGTTACCTTTCACCTTGGGCGTCTTTTTGATAAAAAGGCCGTGCTGTGCTGCGCCGGTATGGGCAAGGTGAACGCCGCGGCGGCAACCCAGCTGCTCATCACCGCCTATGGGGCCGACGCCATTATCTGCAACGGCATTGCAGGCAACTTCAGCAGCGAGATCGGCGTGGGCGACGTTGTGATCGGCCAAAGCGCCGTCTACCACGACGCCGAGCTGGCTATGATCGCCCAAAGCTATCCCGGCCTGCGTGAATATCCCGCCGCAGAGGCTTTGGTCTCGGCGGCCTGTGAGGCCTGCCGCGAAGAGGGGGTACGTTTTATCACCGGCCGTATCGCCACCGGAGACCAGTTCATCGCAGACCCGGTGAAAAAAGCGGACATCGCCGCCCGCTGCGCCCCGGCCTGCGTGGAGATGGAGGGCGCCGCCGTAGCCCATATCGCGGCGAAAAACGACGTGCCCTTCGTCATTATCCGTACCATGAGCGACGAGTGCGACGAGCTGGCCGCCCAAAAGCTGGTGGTGGAGCAGTTTGACGTCACCGCCTACTGCCGCACCGCCGCCGATATTGTGGCGGGCGCCGTACGCCGCCTGTAAAAACAGCGCAGTTCCTTTTTCATCTGTGAACAGCGTTTACCCTTTTCCGTTGAAAACATCCCGCTTTATGGAGGCCGCGGCCCGCAAAACGCACAATATCCCTCTTCCGCCGCCCTTGAAAGCGGCGCCCGCAGCGCGGCGTTTTTCTGCAGGCCGCCTGCCCTTTGGCGTCTTTTTGGCGCGCCGCGCAATTTGGCGGGCTCCGTCTTCATCCCCCGGTTCACCCTTCGCGTCTTCTCCGCCCAGTGTAAAATGGGGCAGCGCAAAGCGCCCCCCTAACCACCCTGCGCGGCGGTTTTTGTTTTAAGCCTTTATCCTTCCGCCCTTTTTTACGCCGGGGCGTAACACTTTGGGCGGTATACGCATTTCAAAAGGCGGCTTTTATACAGCCGCCTTTTTTGAGACCTTTTCGATCTTGTCCGTCTTTTATTTCTGCAAAAGGAGAGCTTTTATTATGGATACCATTTTGGTCATGGCGCTTGGGGTAATTGCGGGGCTGACGTTTTTTCCCAAAAAAGCCCATAAGGCCAATAACCTTTTTCAAATCATCTGTACACTGGCGCTGATCTTCTGCATGGGCGTCTCTTTGGCGGCACAACCCGGCTTTTTTGAACAGCTGGGTTCCATCGGCCTTGAAAGCCTTCTTTTTTGCCTGCTGCCCATCGCTTTTTCTGTTCTCATCGTCTATTTTGTCTGCCGCGCCGTTTTTGGCCCCAAAAAAGAAAGGGGAGAACCAAAATGATGGTACTGCTGGCTGTTTTATTTCTCGCGGCCGGTTTTTTGTGCGGGGGCGTCTTTTTTTCTCCTGAAACCGCCGCCTTTTTTAGTGAGAGTTCAAAATGGGTATTGTATCTTTTGATGTTCTCCGTCGGCGTCAGCGTAGGGGCAAACCGGCAGGTTTTTCATCAAATGCGTCAGTATCATGTCCGCATTCTCGTTATTCCCGCCTGCATCATCGCCGGTTCTCTCGTGGGCGGCGCGCTCTGCTCATGGCTGGCCGGGCGCCCTTTGGCACAGGGCCTGTCTGTCTCGTCCGGCCTTGGCTGGTACAGCCTTGCGGGCGTCATGCTCACAGAACTGTCCGGCCCCGCCGTGGGCAGCCTTGCCTTTCTCAGTAATCTGATGCGAGAGCTGGTCTCTTTTCTCATCATCCCCTTCCTGGCAAAGCGCCTGGGGCCTTACGCCGCCATCGCCCCCGCCGCCGCCACCAGCGAGGACACCACCCTTTCGCTGCTGCGCCGGTATACCGGCGAGACAGCCGCCGTTATGGCTGTGGTAAACGGGGTGGCCTGCTCGGCCGCCGCCCCCGTGCTGATGCAGCTGTTCGCGTCGTTTGGGTAAAACGGCGCTTTTTTATTGCCGCCTGCCGCGTTCCCCCTGTGGTAAACGTTTTCCGGCCCGCCCCCGTAAAAGCTTACCCGCCCCAAACAGAACAAAACAGGGCAAAGCCGGTTTTGCCGTAAAATAAAGCGTACACATATCCACAAAACAAATTTATTTCCGGTTTTTCCATATGTATGGGGGTACAATACCGGTCTTTAAATCATGGATGTAAAGTAATTGTAGGAGATAGTCCAGGAGGTCCATATACAA
>JAUNTE010000319.1 GCA_030538855.1 Oscillospiraceae bacterium | reverse complement strand
TTTTCTGCTCTCCAAACCCCAGCGGGCCGCAGGCACTGGCGCCTGCATTCGTCGTCGCCACCAGCAGCGCATGCCTGAAGTCCGCTTTTCGCCCGTCTGAGGCGGTCAGACAGCCCTCTTCCATGATCTGTAATAGCAGCCGCCGCACAGCGGGGTCGGCCTTTTCAAGCTCGTCAAACAACACCAGCGCATAGGGCCTTTGGCGTATCTGTTCTATCAGGCTTGAAGGCTCGTCATGGCCCACATATCCCGGCGGCGCCCCCAAAAGTTTTGAAACGGCCGCCGGTTCCGCATACTCGCTCATATCCAAACGGATCAGCGCCTGCCTTTTGCCGAAAAGCGCGCGGGCCAGCTCTTTTGCCAAAAATGTTTTTCCCACACCTGTGGGGCCGCTGAATAAAAAACAGCCCCCCGGCCGCCCGTCGGGGCCCAGCCCCAGCCTCGTCCGGGCCACCGCTTGGGCAACGGCGCGCACGGCCTCCTCCTGCCCCGCCACCCGGCTTTGCAGCGTCCTTTGCAGGGCGCTGATACGCTTTAATTCGTCCACTGAGATCTCTGTCTCGGGGATGCCTGTCCACCGTGCTATCATTTTTTCCACCGCGCCCCCGGTCAGTCTTTTTTCTCCCCTCACCGCGGCCGCGGCCGCGCTTTCGTCCAGCAGGTCGATTGCTTTATCCGGCAAAAAACGTCCCGGCAGATACCGTTTGGCACACGCTACGCAGGCCCGCAGGGCTTCGTCCTCCACCTTCAGGCCATGAAAGCCCTCCAAGCCGGGCCGAAGGCCCCGCAGCACCACCAGACAGCTTTCCGCGCTGGGTTCTTCCACCACGATCTTTTGAAAGCGCCGTTCCAGTGCGGCGTCCTTTTCTACATTTTTGCGATATTCCGCCAAGGTGGTGGCCCCAATCATCTGTACCTCGCCCCGGGCCAAAACGGGTTTTAAGATATTAGCCGCGTCTATGGCGCCCTCCGCCGCGCCCGCCCCTACCAGGGTGTGCATTTCGTCCACAAACAAAATGACGCCTTTACCGGCTGAAGCCTCCTCTAAAAGCTGCCGCAGGCGCTCTTCAAAATCTCCCCGGTACTTTGTGCCAGCCACCACTGCCGCCATATCCAGCGCGTATATCTGCTTGTTTCTCAGCGGCTCCGGCGTCAGCCCCGCCGCCATCCGAAGGGCCAGCCCCTCAATGATGGCGGTCTTCCCCACGCCGGGTTCCCCCACCAGGCAGGGGTTGTTTTTGTATTTGCGGCACAGGATGCAGATCAGCCGTTCCAGTTCCTGTTCCCGTCCAAAACAGGGTGAAAGCTTGCCCTGCGCCGCCGCCTGCGTCATATTTTTGGCATAGCGCTCCAGCCCCTTGCTTTTGGGCGGGGGCGGCAGAGGGCGCGTCTCTAATTTCGGCAGTGCCTGCGGACGTACCGGCAGGCCCAGTTCCTTCATAAAAAGCGCCGCACCGGGGTCTTTTTGCTGAATGAGCTGCAATAGCAGCTCGGGCGACACCGGTGTGCCGCACCATACCGTCTCATGGGCGGCGCAGGCCTCCATCACCGCCGTCAGCCCCGGCGTCAGGCGCACGCGGTTCAGACGCAGTATCGTCTCTCCCCGGCCCTTCACCGCGGTCAACGCGTCCTCGATGCGCCGGTAAGTGAGCAGATCCTCCCTATATAATACCGCCAACAGATGTTCGCAGCCCGCCTCGGCGTGGCCCAGCCCCGCCGCGTAACGGCATACCTGCCGCAGCCGTTGTCTCGTTCGTTTTTCCAATCCTTTGATCCTGCTATGCAAAAGTCGTCCCCTCCTTTAAAAAAAGGATGGGCTGCCCGTCTTTGTTCTAGACAAAAATTCTCTTTCCGGCGCAAAAATCCTTTTACGCCGCGGCAAAAAAATTCATTTTAAAAACTTATGCCTATATGATACACTTTATACAGAGAAAACGCCGCCGTCCCCTCTTCGCGGCCGGGCCGTACCAGGGTGCAGCAGCCGCAAAGCCCTGCTCTCATTTTTTCTCATATAAATGAGAGGACAGCTTTTTTCTGATCCACTATAATAAATACAAGGCGGTCATATAACATGGAATGGACAGAATGTTTCAACTGCGCTGTTTCTTATATTGAAGAACATCTCACTGAAAAGATCGACCCCGTCCAGCTTGCCCGTATCGCAGGCTGCTCTTCTTATTATTTTCAAAAAACATTTCTGTACGTCGCAGGCCTGTCCGTCTCTGAATATATCCGCCGCAGGCGCATGACGCTGGCCGCAGCCGAGCTGCGGACGACGCAGAAAAAGATCGTGGACATCGCTTTAAAATATGGCTACGATTCCCCCACCGCTTTCAACCGCGCCTTTCAAAGCGTCCAGGGGGTACCGCCCTCAGCCGTGCGCCAAAACAATGCCGCTTTGAAAGTTTATCCCGTTTTGACCTTTCATTTTTCTCTTTCCGGGGCGGACGGTACCGCATTTAAAATTGAGAAAAAACCGTCTTTTCAAATTTCAGGCGTCAGCTTCCCTCTTGATAAAAAGCTTGAAAACAACTTTGCCGCTATTCCCGGCCAATGGGATAAAGCGCTGGCCGACGGCACGCTCTCCCGCCTTTGCGCACTGATGGAGGGCGAGCCCCGGGGGCTTTTGGGCGTAAGCGTCCATC
>JAUNTE010000318.1 GCA_030538855.1 Oscillospiraceae bacterium | reverse complement strand
TTTGCCGCGCTGTTTGTCAACATGTTCCACCCATACCATACAGCCCCTGTTTTCAAACTCATCCGCAAAGGGCCGCTGCCCTGCCTTAGTGGAAAGGGCGCGTCCTCCCGGCCCCGTCCCCAAAAGGGCCGCAGAATTTTTTGCACCGCCCTCCCGCCCCCAAGGCCGCCTCTCCTCAGCTTTTTCTGCCAAGCCGTGCGCCTCTCTCCAATGTCTGGGGCTTGTTCCGCGCGCATGGATGCCGCATTTTTTATCCGTTACACAAATAAAAGCCGCGGAGGCCGTCCGCAGCTTTTACCGGCAGTTTCCCGCTTATTTTAACATTTTTCCTGGATACCGGCGGGCGGGGCCTCAGCCGGGTCAAGGGGATGAAACATGATAAAGGTATCGCGGTAATGCCCCTCTTTATCCCGAAAGCCGCCCGGCACCCTCGCCAATATCTGAAAGCCACAGTCACGATAAGTGGCCACCGCGGCAAGGTTATCGCACAAAACGGCGTTATACTGCAGGCCTTTAAAGCCCAGTTCCGCCGCCTTTTTCAGTGAATGCAGCACCAGCGCATGGCCCGCGCCCCGGCCCCGCGCTTTTTCATCCACCGCATAAGAGGCGTTGGCGATGTGCCCGCACCGGCCGATGTTGTTGGGGTGCAGAATATACATGCCCCATACGTTTTTTCCTTCACCGCACAGCATGGCCGCATAGCTTTGCCCCTGCAAAAAAGCCTCCATCCCTTTTTCGTCCAGCTCCTCCTCCTGCGGAAAAGCCCCGCCCCCGCGCACAACGCCGTTCCATATATCGCACAGCCGGGGCAGCGCCCAGCTCTGCCATTTTATGATCTCCATGATTTTCTTTTTCCTTTCACCAAAATGGCAAACGACAGCACCGGCCCTCTCTTACAGCGGTTGGCGCGGCTGTCCGCCTCATAAAACGCCTCCAGCGTGCCCTCTGCCAAAGGGCCGTTATAAAAACGCAGCGTATCCTTTTTTTCACCCGCGCAAAAGGCGGTAAAATGCGCGCCGCGCCGGATGTCGGAACGCAGATAATACAAAACGCCGCCCGGGCAGCTTTTCGTCTTGTACATGACGGCCTGCCGCCCCGGCGCAAAACCCAGCCGCAGCCCCAGGCTGTAAAGGTATCCCGCCACCACAAAAGGAGAGAGCCCCAGCCGCCCGCCAAACAGCAAAAACCGCGACAGGCTGGCCGCCAATTCCTCAGGCGGCGGGGGCGGCGCGCAAAGCCCCTGCGCAGACAATAAAAGCTGCAGATGATAACAGGCGATCCAGCCGCAGCCGTTGCGGTCGCTGCTTCGTTTTCCAAAGGGAATGCCGGCAGTTTCTGACTGCCGCAGAAAAAAGCTTTTTTCCTGGTTCAAGGTTCGTCCCCCTTTTAATAGAAATAGCCGAAAACGAATAACGCCGCGGCTGAGGTTACAAGGTTTATTTTTTGTTGTTTCACAACGCGCGCTTATAAAGCACGCCGCTCCACAATAAAAATACCCGCATATTGACAAGCCGGCGCGTCTTTCTGTCCTTTTATTCATAGCCTGTGTGTTTCAACTATAACATATGCGTCCCGCTGAAAAAAGAAGCTTTCTTTGTGTCTGTGGGCGACAGCCAAAAAAAGTTTTAGGCCGCATGCCGCCCACTTCAGCAATTTACGGCCCATCGCGCTGTAAAAGGCGGTGGACGGTCTGCGCAGCAAATCTCGGCCTTTGTTGTGGGGCGAAAAGCCCCGCAGATGCGGCCGCCTCATATGAGGCAAACAAACGGGATCACAAGAAAAAGACGCGCCGCAAACCTGGGTGGCTTGCAAGCCGCTCTGTCACCGTGATGGGCTTTGGGTCTCGGCGTGTGAGAAAAATTTCCGCAGCCGTCGCCCGCATCATAAACGGGCCTGTTTGAAAACAGATAAATGGATGTTTTAAAGCTGTGGGCGCCTGCAAGTCAAAAGCGCAGAAAATCTGGGTCTATCCCGCGTATTTTCAGCGCCTCCGTCTGCAAAGTAAGCAGGTGGTTTTGATTTTTCAAACATTCCTCACGATACCTGCTAAAAAAAAAGCGCGTCCGGCATAAAGACGGGCGGTAAAAATACTCTCCGGCCCTGAAAAACCTTTCAAGGCGGCGGCCCTTCTTTCTGGCGCGGGCTGAAAAAGCCC
Organism: Oscillospiraceae bacterium; assembly: GCA_030538855.1. Lineage (GTDB taxonomy): Bacteria > Bacillota > Clostridia > Oscillospirales > Ruminococcaceae > JAUNTE01. The sequence continues at coordinate 514 of JAUNTE010000318.1, read as the reverse complement.
GGCCTGTGCGCCGTCAAAAGCGGTAGCATCCTTATGATTTAAAATACTTACTCTAAGCGGACAAAGGGCAACACGGTTTTTCGGGGTGGAAATAACAACCAGCTGCGTTGTCCTCGTTGCCGGGCAACAGCCCGGCTGCCTCGTCCGTCTTGCTGGCTGCCATTTCCGCTCCCGAAAAACTCCGCAGGACCTGTCGGTGAGCTAACATGAGGGCTGGCAAGGCCGCAGGGTGAAGGCGGGCTTGTCGCCCGCCGAACCCGAGAACGCCGCCGGCGCCTATTTTAACCGCCGACAGGCGTGTTGCCCTTTGTCCGCTTAGGGTACTGCCCTGTAAAAAACGCGGCCTTTTATAAAGAAAACTCCCACGGCCTGTCGCCAAGCCGTGGGAAGATCGTTTTATACCGTTCTCTTTTCAGAGCCTCAGTTCATGATGGTGAGCTCGCTCTCGGGGTCAAACAGATGAATTTTATGCGGGTCAAACGAGACCTTGACTTCATCGCCGCTCTTCGCCTTC
>JAUNTE010000317.1 GCA_030538855.1 Oscillospiraceae bacterium | reverse complement strand
GACCGCGCCCGGAGAATATGTGATGGAGCTGTGGCACGGCCCCACCTGCGCTTTTAAAGATTATGCGCTTCAAATTATGCCCAAGCTTTTGGTAGAGGCAAAAAAGATATGCCGGGACGACAGCAGGACGCTGATTTTGGTGGCGACCAGCGGGGATACGGGCAAGGCGGCGCTGGAAGGCTATAAAAATATCGCCGGGGTGGACATCGCGGTGTTTTACCCGGATGAGGGGACCAGTGAGATACAGCGCCTGCAGATGGCCACGCAGGAAGGCGAAAACGTTGCTGTTTTTGCCGCGCGCGGCAATTTTGACCAGGTGCAGAGCGGCCTTAAACAGGTGTTTACAGATGAGGCCCTCAAAAAGAAAATGGCCGCGAGCGGGCGCCGGTTTTCCAGCGCCAATTCTATCAACTGGGGCAGGCTGGCACCGCAGATCGTCTATTATTTTTCAAGCTATCTTGCCCTCGTAGAGCAGGGCGCCGTGCGGCTTGGCGAGGCTGTTGATTACTGCGTACCTACCGGAAACTTTGGGGACATTTTGGCGGGTTATTACGCCAAGCGTATGGGCCTGCCGGTGGGCCGTCTCATCTGCGCCTCTAACCAGAACAATGTATTGACCGATTTTTTAAATACCGGCGTTTATGATATTCGACGGGAGTTTTATAAAACAACTTCGCCCTCGATGGATATTTTGATATCCTCCAATCTTGAGAGGCTGCTATATCATGTGACGGAAGACTGCGGGTATGTGGCTTCTTTGATGAAGGATCTGAAAGAAAACGGCGTTTATACGGTGAGCCCTGAAGTTTTAGAAAAAATACGCGCTGATTTTGCCTGCGGCTGTGCCACGGATGAAGAGGTAGAGGCCCAAATACGTATCTGCTTTAAAAACAGCAAATATCTCAGCGATACCCATACGGCTGTGGCGTTTAAAGTGGCGGCGGATCATCGAAAAGGGCAGCCTGCGCCCCGTGTTACCGTCGTCTCGTCTACGGCCAGCCCGTATAAGTTCCCCAAAGCCGTGATCAAAGCGCTGGGCGGTACGGCGCCGGAGGACGATTTCGAAGCTATTTCACGACTGGAGAATATGACGAATACCCCCGCGCCGGAAAGTTTATGTATGCTGCGGCAGAAACCGGTGCGCTTTTCAGAAAAGATCGACCCGGCAGCGATTGCATCTTTGGTAAGCAGCCGCTATAAGGGATAAAAAAACACGGGGCTGCGTGATGAGCAGTCCCGTGTTTTTTGTTTTATTGTTTTTTGGCCGATCGCCCAGCTGCTGTAAATAACTGCGAGGGTGAGGCCAGCGAGATCAAATCCTTTTATTGCGCAGCAATAAAAAACAGGTTATTCCTCTTCTTCAAACGTATCGCACATGGTTTCTTCGCCCATCAGCGCCATACGGTTTTTTACAGTGATGTTGTGCGCGGTGCAGCAGCAGTGCCCATCATTGTATTTACAGGTATCTACCTCACAGCAAATACCTTGGATGGTATTTTCGTTCTGATTCATCGTTATCCCCCCTTTTATGAGTTATTTTAACCCTTGAAAAAGAGTTTAAACGGAGGAAATCATGGCAATTTATGTTATCGCAGACCTGCACCTTTCGCTGGGCGCTGATAAGCCTATGGATATTTTTGACGGCTGGCAGAATTATCTTTCCCGTCTGACAGAGAACTGGAAAAGGGTGGTGAGGGAAGAGGATACCGTCGTTATTCCCGGCGACGTTTCATGGGCGATGCAGCTGGAACGCTGCGCGGAAGATTTTGCTTTTTTAGAGAGCTTGCCCGGTAGAAAGATTTTAATGAAGGGAAACCATGATTACTGGTGGACGACGATGCGGAAAATGGAGGAATACCTGAAAAGCAAGCAGCTTTACAGCCTTTCTTTTTTATTTAACAACAGCATTGAAGCAGAAGATATTTCTGTGTGCGGTACACGTAGCTGGTTGTTTGAAACCGGTGAGAGACACGACAAAAAAATGATGGAGCGTGAACTGGGGCGGCTGCGCCGCTCATTGGAGGCGGCGGGCCAAAAGGAAAAGATCGTATTTTTGCATTATCCGCCGCTGACTACCCGGGCCAAAGCCTGCGAAGTAATAGAAATGCTGCATGAATTTCATGTGAAGGAATGCTATTATGGCCATCTGCACGGCCCTTCTATTGGCCGTGCCATACAGGGAGAGGTGGAGGGCATCCGCTATAAATTGATTTCAGCCGACAGTTTGGGATTTTGTCCCTATAAAATTCGCTGAATGACTGGAAAAATATAAAGAGATATGCTATACTGTTTAGCAACGTCTGATATTTTGGAGGAAGTAACATGAGCCTTTTAAAAAATGAAAAAACAGAAGCGGGCAGGGTAGAACTGCAATTTACGCTGGGCGCTGAAGAATTTTCTGCAGCTGTAAATAGTACCTATAAAAAAGAAGCTAAAAACTTTAACGTGCCGGGATTCCGCAAAGGCAAAGCCCCGCGGCATCTGATTGAAAAAATGTACGGCGAAGAGATTTTTTATACCGATGCGGTAAATGAATTGTTCCCCAAAGCCTATGAAGAGGCTGTAAAAGAGGCAGGGATCGAACCTGTTGACCGTCCCGACGCTGAGATCGTATCGGCTGATTTGACAGACGGCGTTGTGCTGAAGGCGTTGGTTTATGTAAAGCCGGAGGTGAAAATTGGAGAGT
>JAUNTE010000031.1 GCA_030538855.1 Oscillospiraceae bacterium | reverse complement strand
CCGTTGCGGCCGATCAGCCCGTATATCTTTCCCGGTTCCAGCGTCAGGTCAATGCCCTTCAGCACCTCTTTTTTGCCGTATTTTTTGGTGATACCGCTGCATACAAGTTCTTTTGCGCTCATGATGTTCCTCCTTATTTATCCGCCGAATTCTCGGCCTTTTGTATCATTTCGATCAGTTCCTCATGGGTAATGCCCAGGTTTTCGGCCTCTCCCACCAGTTTGAGGATGAATCCCTCATAAAAAGAATTTTTTCGTTTTGACTGTATCTCTTTTTTCGCACCTTTTGCCACAAACATGCCGATCCCCCTCTTTTTATATAATATCCCCTCGTCCACAAGCAGGTTGATGCCTTTTGCCGCGGTAGCCGGGTTGATGGCGTATAAATGCGCCAGCTCATTGGTGGAGGGCACCCGTTCCTCCTCCATAAAAACGTCCCGCAGGATATTATCCTCGATCATCTGGCCGATCTGCAGGTAGATCGACCGATCCTCATTCAGCTGCAAGCCTTCGCACCTCCTTTTTCTTATGGTTTCCACCTTTGGTTTCGTTCACCGGTTTTTTAGTTCATTACTACTGTAATTAACCATAACACCATGCAGGTAGTTTGTCAAGCGTTTTTCAATTTCTGTTCCGATTTCTTTTCACCCGCCGCCCGGCGGCTTATAAAACGCAGGCACGTCAGCCTTTACCGGCGGCCGTACAAACTTTTGCTTCAAAAGAAAGCGCGGGCGCAGCAGGATACCGTCCTGCCTCGCCTGCTGAACACAAAAAACCGGCGTGTCAAACACTTTTTGACACGCCGGCAAATACATATTTTTACTGTGCCGCCTTTTTATTGTGCGGCAAATGGATAACGGCGGCTGTACAGTTTCACCCTTTTTATAAACTGTTTCTTTACCAAACTATTTTAAGCCGCTTATACGCAGGGCCCATCTTCTGTTTTGTCAAAAGACGGCAGTTTTTTTAAATATCCGTACATCCGCGATTTCTGCTTCAAAAGCGGTCACAGCTATCAATAAAGGCAAGACACGCCCCCCAAGCCATAAAGTGGTTTGCGGCGTTATCTCATACGATCCACGAACCTTCTGAGCCATATAGTCAAAGTAGCCCCGTGTGAAAGAATCCCGTGCCTGCCCCCGCAGGCCGGCGGCTCTTCCCCTTGCCGCCGGGGATTCTTTCCGAGCAGGCCGCTTTTAGCGGCCTGCGTGTTTATTCCCGCTCTGCCTAAACGCGCCTCATGTGAAAGAATCCCGTGCCTGCCCCGCAGGCCGGCGGCGCTTCTCTTTGCCGCCGGGGATTCTTTCCGAGCAGGCCGCTTTTAGCGGCCTGCGTGTTTATTCCCGCTCCAACTCCAGTTCGCGGCGGCGGCTATGGGTACGCGGCTCACCATTTTCGTCAGCGCGGCCTTTTTCAATACTGTCGGTGATCTCCATCTTCAGCCATGCCACGGCGGCTTCCTCAAAGCTTTCGCAGTCTTTTTGTCCAATGCGGTGGCGGGCCACAAAACGGCCGTTCTCCTCTTTGACGCACTGGGTCATTTTTCCGTCTGAAATGGTCTCGACGATGCGGTGCACTGGGTCATACCGCACACCGTAGCCCAAAGACCAGTTCTGCGTCCACTCCGTCAGGGCCGCGCCCACGTTTTTGGTGTTCCATAATTCGGCATTTACAAGTTCAAAGCTGTCCGGACGGATAAAATACCGTAGCCCGCTGGAGGAATCCAGCGTCACATACTGCATACCGTCCCCCAGCATCCGCACACCCGCCTGCACGCAGGAAAAGCTGCGTCCCACAACCTCCTCCTGCTGGTAGGTGTATCCTTTTTCGGTGTCCATAAACACCGCCTGATAAGAACGCAGCTCTATTTTCAAATTTTCTTCGGGCAGATCGGTCACAAAAACCTCGTTGATCTTCTTCAGGCCCCACCAGCAGCCGGCGGCGCCTGCGGCCAGCGCCGCAAAACCCCAAAACTTTTTGCTCATTGTCCCTCTTCCTTTCTCGTCTGCAATATCCGCTGGGCGGCCAGCAATACCCCCGCCCGCCCGGCGGCAAAATTCAGCCCGCCCTGCATATAGGCGGTGTAAGGCTCTTTCATAGGCGCGTCGCATGACAGTTCAATGCTGCTGCCCAGCGTAAACGCGCCCGCCGCCATCACCACGTCGCTGTCATACCCCGGCATGGGCCACGGCTCAGGCGTCACAAAGCTGTCCACCGGGCTGCCTGCCTGCACCCCACGGCAGATGGCGCACAGCGCGGCGGGGTCACGGGTCTCAATACTGGTGACGATGTCGTTGCGCGGTTCCCTCCAGCCAGGTTTGGCGGTAAAGCCCAGCTTTTCAAAAAGGCAGGCGGCATATACGGCGGTTTTCAGCGCCTCCGCCGTCACGCCCGGGGCAAAATAAAGCCCCAGATACAACTGGCGCAGGGTATCCAGCGTACAGCCGATCTCACGTCCGGTACCCGGGGCCGTCAGCCGGTGGGCGCAAAGTTCCACCAACTCTTTTTTGCCCGCGATATAGCCGCCGGTAGGGGCGATACCGCCGCCCGGGTTTTTGATAAGGCTGCCGGCCATCACGTCGGCCCCGCGCTGCGTCGGTTCTTCCATCTGGGTAAATTCTCCGTAGCAGTTATCCACCGCTACCCAGATAGCAGGGTTGGCGCTTTTTGCCGCCCGGCTGACAGCCTCGATCTGCTCAAGCGACAGGGCGGGCCTGTCGGCATAGCCGCGGCTGCGCTGGATATAACAGATCTTTTTGCCCGGGGCCGCCGCGGCAATGGCCGCAAGGTCAGGGCTGCCGTCTTTTTGCAGCTCTATCTGTTCATAGCCGATCCCATACTCGGCAAGGCTGCCTTTTCCCACTTTTTCGGTACCGTCCAGCCCGATGACGCCGCACAGGGTATCGTAGGGCCTGCCGGTGACGCACAGCATGGTGTCTCCGGCGCGCAAAAGGCCAAACAGCATCACCGTCAGGGTGTGGGTGCCGCTCATAAAAGCGCTGCGCACAAGGGCGTCCTCACTGCCTGTCGCCGCGGCAAACACCTCGGCCAGCTTTTCACGCCCAGCGTCGTCGTATCCGTAGCCGGTGCTGCCGGTAAGGTGATGGGCCGCCACCCCGCAGGCGGTAAAAGCCTTCAGCATTTTCAGCTGGTTATACTCTTTTACCCGGTCTATTTCGGCAAATCTTTCGCGGCATTCCGTCAAGGCGCTTTCATCCAGCTTTAAAAGCTGCCCGTCCAAATCAAAAAAATGTTCGATCATACATCCTCCATGATAACAAAAAACCGGTTGCCCCGGCCCGCAAAGGGCGTGGGGCGTTATCCTACGGGGCCGTCCGTTTGGCAAACTTTCCGTTTTCCATCTATACGGCGCGGCAAAAACCTGCCGCGCCCATACCCCGGCTGCGGACAAACCGCCCCCTTGCCGGGTCTTTTATAAACGCCGGGCGCAGCCGCCCCTTATAAACCGGAGGTTTTTTGCGTCCGCCTCTTTTGCCCCTGTACGCCGCAAAAGCCGCAGTCAGCTGCGCGCGGCCCGCTTTTCGTCTCTTTTTTGATAACGCCACTGGCAGGCGGCGGCAAAAAAACCGTTTTTTTCATAAAAAGGGCGTTTATCCGCCTCACACAAAAGGTAACAGGGCAGGCCGCGGTAACGGGCGGCAGCACGCCGCAGCAGCGCGCCGCCATAGCCTTTTCTCTGCGCGCCGTCGCGGGTGCGCACAAAGCTGAGATAGCATTCGCCCGCCGCGGTCTCGGCGGCCAGGGCCGCCGTCAGCGTTTCGCCTTCATAAAGGCCCCAAAGTTCCAGCCCGCCCCTTGCAAACCGCACAGAAAGGTCTGAAAGCGCCTCGTCCCGCTCTTCGCCGCGCCTGTCGGTAAAAAGCGACAGCAGTTCTTCAGGGCGCAGGGCTTTCAGCGCCCCCGGCGCGGCCTCGCCCTCAAAAGCCATCACCCAGCACTCTTTTCTATCATACCCCAAAAGGGGCAGCGTGTCCAGATTGCTCAGCACCTCGGCCGCGCCGCAGCTTTGCAAAAACAGGGCCGCTTCCTTGGCCGCCGCAGGCTCGCACCATAAAAGCGCGCCCCCGCAAAGCACCGACAGCGCGCCCCCCGGCACAAGATAAAACCTTGCCAGGGCGGGCAGGCGGCAGTAGGCGCGAAACACGCTCTCCTGCCTGCCGCCAAAAAACGGCAGCCCCCGCACCGCGGCCAAAAATTCCGCCTCCTGCGCCGCTTTTATCACAGCGCCTTCACCAGCTCTTTAAAGTGGCGGCCCCGCTCTTCAAAATTCGCGTACAGGTCAAAGCTGGCGCTGGCCGGCGACAGGCTCACCACGTCGCCCGGCTGGGCCGCTTTGCGCGCCAGCTGCACCGCCTCCTCCATATCCGCGGCATGCAGGATGGAAAGGCCGCTCTGGGCAAAATCAGGATGCTCGCGCACCGCCTTTTCGATCTTCGGGCCGGTGGCCCCCATCAATATCAGCGTCTTGACATGGGCGATGATCTCAGGGGCCAGCGGTGCATAGGGGATGTTTTTGTCATATCCCCCCGCGATGATGATGAGCTTCTGCGCAAAGCTGCGCAGCCCGGCGATAGTACGGGTTGGGCTGGAGGCGATAGAATCGTTATACCACCGCACGCCGTCCAGCTCACGCACCAGCTCGATACGGTGCTCGACGCCGCCAAACTCACGCGCTGTCCGCGCCATAACGGCGGGCGATACCTCTCCCGCCACGGCGGCCATGGCGGCCAGCACATGTTCCACATTGTGCAGGCCGGGTATGCGGATGTCCCGCATGGGCAGCACCGGCGTCAGTACGCCGTTTTCGGCAAGGCAAAGTTCGCCGTTTTCATTCAGGCAGGCCCCGTCGGCCACACGCTCGTGCCGGGTGAACCACAGGCGGCGGCCCGTCACGTCTTTTTCCATACCGCGGGTAATATCGTTGTGGTAGCCCAGCACCGCCTTGCTGCCCGGCTTTTGATAAAGCAGGATGTTGCGCTTCGCGTCGATATACTCCTGCATATCCTTATGGTGGTCAAGATGATTGGGGGTGACGTTGGTCACCACGGCCACGTCGGGGCTGTGCGTCATGCTGATAAGCTGAAAGCTTGAAAGTTCCACCACCGCCACGTTCTCCGGCGATACCTCGCCCACAATGGGCAGCAGCGCCCGGCCGATGTTTCCCCCCAGCCACACTGTTTTTCCGGCAGCCTTCAGCATCTCGCTGATGAGGGTGGTGGTCGTCGTCTTGCCGTCTGAGCCGGTCACCGCGTAAATTTTGCAGGGGCAAAGTTCAAAAAACAGCTCCATCTCGCTGGTGACAAGGCTGCCCGCCTTTTTGGCCTGCTGCAGGGCCGGGGTAAAATATTCAAAGCCCGGCGTGCGCATAATCATCTCCTGCCCCTGCAGGCCGTCAAGATATTGTTCGCCCAGCGACAACCGCACCCCCAGCTTTTGCAGCTGGGCGGCATAGCCGCCAAAATCGGCGGCCTGCGCCTTTTTGTCGCACAGTGTCACCTGGGCCCCTTTTTCGCAAAACTGGGCGATCAGCTCTCTGTGGCTGACGCCCGCCCCGATAAAGGCCACCTTTTTCCCCTTCAGCTGCTTGTAAAACGCGCTCACGTTTTCCTGCATATCCCATCATCCTTTCCTGTTTATGCGGCAGCGCCCTACATGCAGGGCGGCGTCGGTATTTTTAACTTATCAAGATGTTTTTCGCCGTACCCGCCTGGCCTTCCGCCTGGCTGGCTATCCCCTGCCGCCGGAGGGAACAGCCTGTTTTCAGCCGCGCTTTTTCCTTTCCATACAGCACGGGGTGAAAAACGTCCACACTTTTTTCGTCACTTTGCCCGCGTCTTTTTATATGAAATCAGCGCGCCTGTTTTTTGCCCCGCTTTGCGCCCCGCCCGTAATTTTTTAAAGTTTTGTTCTTTATATATGATACGCCGGCTTTTGGGGGTCCCGCCTCTCCGCATCGTTTGGGGGCCGGTATTTTTATTATGGGGGCCTTTTGCCGCGCTTTTATAAACAGGGCAATCTCTCACCCCGGTATCGCCGGCGCGCCCTATGGCCGTGCAAAGCCCCCATGTAACTTTTTTATTATAACGGTTTTGTCACTATCGCGCAATAAAATACAGCCCCGGCGCAGTTAATATCTCTATACCCGCAATTTTTACTTGAAGGCCGTCCGGCCCCATGCTAAAATAAAAGGCAGCAAAGCCGCCGCCGGGCTCTATCCGGCCCCAGCGCGTACCGCGGCTTTCTCACTTTGAGGAGGGATACGAACGTCATGTCCGAATCCAATTTGATGGAGACCTTCGGCAGCCGCCTGTTTGACGACCGCGTCATGCGCGAGATGCTGCCTGAAAACATTTATTCAGCCATCCGTAAAATACGCGACGAGGGCACACCCTGGCAGCCTGAAGTAGCCGACGTTGCGGCAGAGGCCATGAAAACCTGGGCTATGAATCTGGGGGCCACCCATTACATCCACTGGTTCAGCCCCATGACGGGGGCCGGGGCAGGCAAGCACGAGGGGTTCATCGACGGCGTGCGCGAGGGGCAGCCCATTTTAAGCTTCTCGGGCAAAATGCTGAGCAAAAGCGAGGCCGACGCCTCCAGTTTCCCCTCGGGCGGGCTGCGCAGCACCTTTGAGGCGCGGGGCTATACCACATGGGACCCCACCAGCCCGCTTTTGTCCTGGGCACCACCCTGTACATCCCCACCGCCTTCTGCAGTTATACCAGCGACGCGCTGGACCAAAAAACCCCGCTTCTGCGCAGTATGCAGGCGCTGAACAAGCAGGCCGTGCGGGTGCTGCGGGCCATGGGGGACAAAGAGACGCGTTCGGTCATCGCCACCGTCGGGGCCGAGCAGGAATATTTCCTTGTTGACAAAAATATGTACGACCGCCGTCTTGACCTCAAGGTCTGCGGGCGGACGCTGATCGGCGCGAAGCCCCCCAAAGGGCAGGAGCTGGAAGACCACTACTACGGCGCCATCAGTGAGCGGGTGCGCGCTTTTATGCGTGAACTTGATTTTGAGTTGTGGCGGCTTGGCGTGCCCGCCAAAACCGAGCACAACGAGGCCGCGCCCGGCCAGTATGAGCTGGCCAACGTCTATGCCACCGCCAACATTGCCTGCGACCATAACCAGCTCACCATGGAGCTGATGCAAAAAGTGGCCGCACGGCACGGCCTTGCCTGTCTTCTGCATGAAAAGCCCTTTGCGGGCATCAACGGCAGCGGCAAGCACGACAACTGGGGGCTTTCCACCAACACCGGCAAAAACTTGCTCTCTCCCAGCGGCGCGCCGCAGGACGACGTGCAGTTTTTGCTGTTTCTCTCATCCGTTTACGCGGCCGTGGACGATTATGCCGATCTTCTGCGTCTTTCCGCCAGCTGCCCAGGCAACGATTACCGCCTGGGCGGCAGCGAGGCGCCGCCCCCCATCATCTCGGTATTTTTGGGCAACGCCCTGCACCGCACCCTGCACTGTATCGCCCACGACAAAGCCTCGGACGTGAGCGAGGCGGGGCCGCTGCTCACCGGCGTTGACACCCTGCCGCTTTTCAAGCTGGACGACAACGACCGCAACCGTACCTCGCCCTTTGCCTTTACCGGCAATAAGTTTGAGTTCCGCATGGTCGGCTCCAGCCAAAGCATCGGGCTGGCGGGCGCTGTTTTAAACGCTGCCGTCGCCGACGTCCTCAGCCGTTTTGCCGATACGCTTGAAGCCGCCAAAGATAAGCGGGCGGCGGCGCTGGAACTCATCGCCGATACCTACCGCACCCATAAGCGCATCATCTTCAACGGCAACAACTATTCGGCTGAGTGGCGTGCCGAGGCCGAGGCCCGGGGCCTTTGCGGGGCCGCCAGCACCGTTGAGGCCATCCCCGCCTTTCTGCGGCAGAAAAATATCGCGCTGTTTACCCGTACCGGCGTCTTCACCCCTGAAGAATGCCACAGTCGGTATGAGATCATGCTGGAGCATTACCGTAAAACCGTCCGCATTGAGATCAACACCATGATCGAGATCGTCGCGCGGCAGATCTTGCCCGCCGCTTACGCCTACCTGAAAACGCTGAGCGAGACCGCCAACGCCGCCAAAGCGGCGGGCTGCCTGCCCAAAAGCCTGGGTGAAAAGCTGGCATGCCTCTCGGGGGCCATCGACAACGCCAGCGATAATCTCACCGCTTTGCAGGACGCGCTGGCAAGCGTCAGCGGCAGCTTTGACCCCGATGAACTGATTACCGCGCAAAGCTATCACTCCATCACCCAAAACGAGATGGCGCGCCTGCGCCTCTCGGTGGATACGCTGGAGGGCCTGATGTCGGACGAGGCCTGGCCCATCCCCAATTATAACGAGATGCTTTTTGCGCTGTGATATGACGCTCCGCTGCGGCTTCCTTTCAGCTTTTCGTCATCCAGCCCCCTTGCCGGCGCCATATCTTCCCGGCCCGTATACCCGCGCTTCTCTCTTTTGCGCCCCTTTATCTATGAAGGGGCGCTTTTTTATTTTTTGCGGTCATTCTTTTTTCGGCATAAAACTCTTGTTTTTTTGCGCCGCCTTTAAAAACCTCTTTTTTAAGGCTTTCAGCCGTCCGGTTTTTGATTTTTTTTTTGCGTTCCGGGCTTTTTATTCTATGCTGCGGCCCCACGTTTGCTGAAAACTTTTTCTCTTTTTTCTCGTTATATGGGCAAAACTGTAAAAAGGTAAAGCCCCCGGCCACCGGGCCGTCTTTCACCGTTTTATTTGAAGGAGAAATATGATGAAAAAGCCCGTTTGTTTTTTCGCCGTCCTTTTTTGCCTCTGTCTCATCTTTACCGGATGCGGTACAGAGACAGACCCACGCGCCGATAACGTCTGCCGCCTGCGCATCGCGCGCAGCACCGAGGAGGACAGCGACACGGAAATGCTCGCCGTATCCGGCCGCAGCGTACAGGCCTTTGAACTGGCGCAAAAAGACGCGGGGGCGTTTTTATGCGATACCTGGAATTACGAGGTCATCGACGGCAAAGAACGTTTTTTATGGAATACCGGCGAAGAATATCCCAGTGAGCTGGATTTTTACGGCCAGTGCATAACGGTGACGCCGCTTTATTTTTTACACAATCCCGTCTGCAATGCAGACGGCACGGCGGCCGGGCAGCAACTGATAGAAGAGGCAGACACTTTAAACCTGCTGGTGCCGCAGCAGTACCGCAGCCGCGAAGCTGAGATCACCGCCATTTATCAGGAGTATATGTATTTCAACAATATCGAGGTGTCCGATATTTATGCCGAACGCCTGGGCCTTGAACGTGACCCCCGCAGGGCGGATGACTTCAAAATCAATATCATCTACATGCCGCAGGGGCAATCCTATTTCACTTATAAACCGGATATTGCCTCAAAAACCGACCATGCTATCACTGACTGTATCGTGATCGTCCTATATCCTGAAAACACCCACCCGGTACAGTTTGCCTCGGCCATGACGCGCGGCCTGTATATCCCCGCCGGGCCGGGTGAAGAGCTTTTGGCCGAACAAACCGTCCGGCACGCTTTCAAAGAGGCCGGGGCAGAAGACAGCTTGGGTTCCTTTACCGCGGTGCGGGATATTTTTAAAGAATACCGGCAAGACCAGCTGCTTTCCTATATCATCTATATCATAGCTGTCGTTCTGGCGGCGCTGGTACTGTTTTTAGCGGCGGTATTTGTCAAGCGGCGGCTGAAAAAAAAGCCCTCCGCTCTCCGTCATAAAAATGATTTGCCGTAAAAATATATACTTTTTGTATATAGTAAATCAAATTATACTCAAATTTGTGACAAATTGGAAAACTTTACAACATTTTTTGTGATGAGGCTTTTTTTGCCGGATAGTTTTTGATACACTAAAAAAGCCAGAAAAAACAACGCTGCGGCTGGGGCCGCAGGTTTTTCTGTGCCGCTTTTTGCTGCTGCGTAAACGCATACGCTTTCGGCGGTGAATATGAAAGGCGACGGAGTTTTACATTGGGGCGGCGCTTTTCACTTGCCGTCCTGTTGTTTTCATGTTTCATTTATTTTACCGCCGGGCTGAAAGGAGGGGACGCCGCGTTGAAAAAAATATTTTGCCTTTTGCTGGCCCTCGCACTCTCTCTGGGGCTTTTTGCGGCCTGCGGCACAGATGAGACAGGCACCTTCAGCTATTATATTGCCGAGATTCCCGCTACGCTGGACCCTCAGGTCGCCGCCTCGGCGGTAGAGCTGACCTGTGTGCAGAACCTGTATCGCGGGCTTTACCGCCTTTCAGCCGACGGAAAGCCGGTGCCGGACGTGGCCGAACGCTGCGACATCAGCGACGGCGGCCTCGTCTATACCTTTACTTTAAAAGAGGGGCTGCGCTGGTCGCGCCGGTGGAATGAGGATAAAGCGGCCTATACCGCCGCCACAGAGGAAAACCCCGGCCTGCCGCTGACAGCGGACGACTTCGTCTTTGCCTTACAGCGGGTATTTACCCCCGCCACCGGTTCTCCTTATGCGGGGCTGCTCAATAATATCGAGGGCGCAAAAGCGATGCTGAACGGCGCTGACGCCTCCGCGCTTGGCGTGAACGCGCAGGGAGACCGCACCCTGGTCATCCGGCTGGCCCAGCCGGATGAAGACTTTTTAAAAAAGCTGTGCAGTGCTGGGGCCATGCCCTGTAACCGCGGTTTTTTTGAGTATACCTCGGGTTCCTATGGCCTGCGGGGTAAAAACAGTGTCTCTGAAAATGTCCTGAACAACGGCTTTTTCAATCTGACGGTATGGGACGCTGAAAACGGCGTTACCCTGCGCCGTCCCTCCCCCGAGAAAGGCCAGCTTGGCCGCGTCAGGCTGATCCCTGAAAACCCGGTGATCGACAGGCCTGTCGATTCCACGGCACAGGCCCCCGAGGCCGCCACCCCGCTCTCCCGCCTCTCCGCCGGGCTGTCCAACGCCGAGATCCTGCCTCTGGGCAGCATTGACGGCGCCTACGACCAATTCACTTTTACCTCCACCGTCTGGGGGGTGGCCTTCAACTGCAACGACGCCTATTTTTCCAACGCCTCCATCCGCAGGGGGCTTTCCATGGCCGCGCTGCAGAAAGAGTTTTCCTCTTTGTCCCCAGCCTTTGAAAAAGCCGGGGGTATCGTCCCGCCCAGCGTCACGCTGGCAGGCGCAGGCTACCGTGAACAGGCGGGCAGCCTTCTGCCGGGTGAGCAAGACGCGCGCGGCCTTTATATCTCCGGTATCGAAGAACTGATCGGGGCGGGCGTCATCCATGAAAAAACCGAGGGCAAAAAACTCTCGGGGGTAGTGCTGCTCATCCCTGAAGAAGAGCCCTATCACGAGATGGCGGTGCAGCTCTCTCAGGTGTGGCAAAAAGAGCTCTCCGCCTTTTTCTCTTTAAAAGAAATGCCCCTCTCTGAACTTGAGGCCGCCGTGAAAAAAGGCGATTATCAATTGGCGCTATACCCGCTACGGGCGGCGCGCAACGATGTACCGGCCCTTTTATCGGCTTTTTCCGCCGCAGGCACAAATCTTTTTCACTATCAGGGGGTATCGGTGCCATCTTCCGGCGCGTCGCTGGAGGCCTGCCGAAACGCCGAGCGCCAGCTGCTTGAAGATTTCCCTTTCTGCCCGCTGGTATTTGAGACCACCTGTTTTGCCCTCTCCGGCTGCAAAGATGTGATCATCGATCCTTTCGGGCCGATTTTAGATTTTACCTGGGCAAGCATGGCCTGAGAGAAAGGGCCGTCAGAAAGGAGGGTTCCATGTCCTGTTCCCACTCCGCCGAGGTTGACCGCCGCCTTGCCCGTATTGAAGGGCAGGTAAAAGGCGTGCGTGAAATGGTGGCCCAGGGCCGCCAATGTGAAGAACTGCTGACCCAGCTCTCCGCCGTCAGCAGCGCGGTCACCCAAACCGCCCGCGTCATCCTCACCGAGCATCTCACCCACACTGTCGCCCACGGCATTGAAGAGGGCTCAAGCGAACAGACTATTGAAGACTTAAAACGCGCTATCGATCAGTTCGCCAAGTTAAAATGACGCCATAGGCCTTGCAAGGCTGTTTTATACCCGTTTACAAAACCGGTAAAGATGCAAAGCGCCGCCTGCGCCGCAAATCCCGGCTATTAGTCCGCAGGGCGCCGCCCCGGTGTGAAAGAGGCGGCGCGAGGCGGAAGCTCTCATAAAATCCCTTGTGCCTTCGCACCTGAAATTTTTCAAAATCGTATCATCACAGCGTTCTCTTATAAGCTGTTAGAAGAAAACTATGCCGGTTAAAAAATACTTTTGTACAAAACGCCTGTTTTTCAAGATGTTTTTTGTGCGTTTTTGCTGTCGCGCCTTGCATAAGGCGCGTGGATTGAAATAAAGGTAAATGTCAACAATGTATGCAAAAATAAGTCGCGCCTTGCATAAGGCGCGTGGATTGAAATGCCGCGCGCCTGATGTGGAATAACATACAAAGCCCGTCGCGCCTTGCATAAGGCGCGTGGATTGAAATGACAGGTCAATGGGAAGCTGATGTCTGTTGTGGGTCGCGCCTTGCATAAGGCGCGTGGATTGAAATGGTATCAAGGCGGACAGCCGTTGGCCGGGCAAGGGTCGCGCCTTGCATAAGGCGCGTGGATTGAAATAGTGGGGAGAAGGGAAAACTTTTGTGTGCGGCAGGTCGCGTCCTGCATAAGGCGCGTGGATTGAAATGGCTTGGGGGGAGATGGATCACCAAGCGCGAGGTGTCGCGTCCTGCATAAGGCGCGTGGATTGAAATTTTTTGACCTCCTCCTGTATCTTCTCAGCAACACGTCGCGTCCTGCATAAGGCGCGTGGATTGAAATGAGGCGCTTGTGCTGACTTGCTACGATAAGCTGCCGTCGCGTCCCGCATGGGGCGCGTGGATTGGAATGTAAAGGTTGACCCGGCTTGCAAGGCTTTACGCGTCGCGCCCCGCATGGGGCGCGTGGATTGAAATTGGAGGGCCCAGTCTGCGGCGCCATCATCGGCGAGTCGCGCCCCGCATGGGGCGCGTGGATTGAAATCTCATATAATTTATCCACCAAACTCCTCATGTAAGTCGCGCCCCGCATGGGGTGCGTGGATTGAAATACAGTGTACATGCCCTCGTGCGACGCAAGGCGAGAAGTCGCGCCCCGCATGGGGCGCGTGGATTGAAATGCAAAAGAAATGCCGCTTATAGCCGCGCCTCTGGTCGCGCCCCGCATGGGGCGCGTGGATTGAAATTACCAGCGATCCCTGCGTACCCGACGCAGCCAGGGTCGCGTCCTGTACAGGACGCGTGGATTGAAATTCCCAAGTGTCAAACTCATCGCGCAATTTATCAGGTCGCGTCCTGCTTAAGGCGCGTGGATTGAAATGATTGCCTGCTGTGACAAGGCCGTAAGGGCGGCCGTCGCGCCCCGCATGGGGCGCGTGGATTGAAATGTGTGCATTGCCATCCTGATTACGATGAAAAAGGTCGCGCCCCGCACGGGGTGCGTGGATGGAAATGGGCACTGGAAAATGGATACGGTGTACCGTCAGGCCGCGCCCCGCACGGGCGGCGGCTCGATTTCTCTCCGCGCCCGCTTCAGTTTTTTCGCCCGTCAATCGAAAAATCAAAAACAGCTGCCTTTTCATTTTCAATCAAAGCTGCCGCCGGCAAAAAAGTTTTACAGGCGCTGAAGCGGCATAACGGCCAGCCTGTCCGGCGGCGCTGCAAACGCCGCCCTTTGAGCATTTTTACCGGCGGATAAAATGAGCGATATTGTTCCAACTTTCCATTTGAAAAGCAACGCTGTTTTTGCCGCCGCTAAAACGGAAGGATGCCCGCTTTTCATGTGAAGAGTAACGCTATTTTTCTCACTCCCGCTCTCTGGCAGGGACAAAAATCCCCGCTCTGCTTCACACAAAATAAAACATGAAAAGCCCGCAACGAATTGAACCGACCCCTAAAAGCTAGACCTAAAGTCTAATGATTGGGAGGTCGGTTTTTTATGGCAAAATATAGTTTTGAGTTCAAAAAGAAAATAGTAAAAGAATATCTCGAAGGAAAAGGAGGATATAGATTTTTAGCCACTAAATATCAGGCGAACTCAGAAAAAGAAAGGTGATTATTAACAAAAAGAAGGTTCAACGTATTGTACAAAAGATGGGACTTCAAGTAACATCTTTCACAAGAAAAAGTCGAAAGTATAGTTCGTATGAGGGAAACATTGGGAAAATTGTCCCCAATAGAATACATCGTCGATTTAACACCT
>JAUNTE010000316.1 GCA_030538855.1 Oscillospiraceae bacterium | reverse complement strand
CAGCGTAAAATAAAAAGGGTACTGCTCCTGATAATTTACCAGCGCGCTGCAAATACCCAGGTATTTTTCTTTTGCCGGGGCCTGCCCCGCCACAGCCTCTGAAATATGCTCATAAAGCATTTTCATGCTTTTCAGCACAAGAAAATGAACGATCTCTTCTTTGTCGGCAAAATAGACATATATCGTCGCCTTACTGTACCCAGCCTCTTTTGCAATATCGTTCATGGTAGCCGCCTCAAACCCGCCGCGCGCAAAAAGCTGTTCAGCGGCTTTTGCAATCGTTTCACGGTGGACGCTTGCGGGCTCTTTTTTTCTTCGTCCCATTTGCTCCTCCTCTCAATAATTAAACCGTAGGTTTAATTATTATTTTAACAGGTATTTTATTTTTTTCAAGCCCCGTTCCGGCCATATTGGCGCAAAACTTTTTTATCCTAAGCGTACAAGAAGGGGCAACACGGTTTTTGAGGGCGAAAATAGCAGCCCGTCTGCGTTGTCCTCGTTGCCGGGCGTCAACCCGGCTGCCTCGTCCGTCTTGCTGGCTTCCATTTCCGCTCCCGAAAAACTCCGAAGGACCTGTCAGTGAGCCAAAATGAGGGCCGGCAAGGCCGCAGGGTTCGGCGGGCTTGTCGCCCGCCGAACCCGAGAACGCCATCAGCGCCTATTTTAACCGCCGACAGACGTGTTGCCCCTTGTCTCCTTAAAGAATCTATTGCAGATACAAAAAAAGCGAGGGATGCGCCATAGGGCTTCCCTCGTTTTTATTTTTTCATGATCTGGGCGGGACGGCGCGGGCCGGTAACCGCTCTTTCTGCGGCCGCTGCGGCGCGCCCGCCGTTTTGCGCCCTAACCCCGACGCGACGCAAGGCTTTTTCTCTTTTGTCAGCCTTTCCCCTTCGGCTGCTTTGGCAAGCGGGAGGGAACAGAGGCTTTTTGCGGCTGGGCACAGGACATTTTACAGCCGCAGCCCGCGCAGCCGTTACAGCAGCCCCCGTTTTCTTTCAGGCGTTTATGCCGCCGGTACAGGCTGCGGCCCGCCAGCGCAAATATTACTATCAGTATACAAATTACAACAATATCCGCTAAGTTCATTCATTTACCTCACAGCAGCAGGCTGCCCAGCTGAAAAATCACCAGTGATACAAGATACGCCGCCCCTGTCTGATACGCCGCGGTGGCAGCAGCGCTTCTCCAGCTGCCAAGCTCACGCTTTGACGCGCCGAAAGCCGCCACACAGGGCATATACAGCACCGTAAACACCAAAAACGAAAACGCGGACAGCGGGGTAAATATCGCCGACAGCGCGGTGTTAAGGCTGGCGCCGCCGGTTTGGCACAGCACCTGCAGGGTACTCACCACCGTCTCTTTTGCCGTAAACCCGGTGAGCAGCGCGGTGGCGGCGCGCCAATCGGCAAAGCCGAGGGGCGCAAACAGCGGCGCCAGCAAAGAGCCGATAGACGCGAGGATACTGACGGCGCCGTCTTCCACAAAATTAAAATGCCAGTCAAAGCTGCGCAAAAACCAAATCACCAGCGCCGCCGCTAAAATAATGGTGAACGCCTTGTGCAAAAATTCTTTCGCCTTTTCCCACATGTGCAGGATAACGCTTTTGGCCGCGGGCATACGGTAAGAGGGCAGCTCCAGCACAAAGGGCACGCTGTCGCCTTTAAACACCGTATTTTTCAGCAAAAGGCCCGACAAAACCGCCACCATAATGCCAATGCAGTACACCGCAAACATCACCAGCCCCCCGCTTTTGGGGAAAAACGCCGCCGTGATCATCCCATACACCGGCAGCTTGGCCGAGCAGGACATAAACGGCGTCAACAGCACGGTCATTTTACGGTCCCGCTCACTTGAGAGGGTGCGGGTGGCCATAATGGCCGGTACGCTGCAACCAAACCCGATCAGCATGGGCACAAAGCTGCGGCCCGAAAGGCCGATCTTCCTCAGCAGCTTATCCATTACAAAGGCCACCCGCGCCATATAGCCGCTGTCCTCAAGCAGGGATAAAAAGAAAAACAGCAGCACGATCAGGGGCAAAAACGACAGGACGCTGCCCACGCCCGCGCAGATACCGTCGATGACCAGGGAATGCAGCCACGGGCTGACGCCTGCCGCAGCCAGCAGCGCCCCCAGCTGCGACACCGTCCAATCCACCCCCATGCCAAGCAGCGTCTGCAGCGGCCCGCCCAGCACGTTGAAGGTGAGAAAAAAAATCAGCAGCATGATGCCGAGAAAGATGGGGATACCGAAATATTTGTGCGTCAGTACCTTGTCTATCCGGTCGCTGCGCTGCTGGCCGCGGGTCGCGCCCGGCTTTTCCACACACTCTTTTACCGCGTCCTCAATATATTGATACCGCATATCCGCCAGCGCGGCCTCACGGTCGGTTCCCAGCGCGTCCTCCATCTCTTCAACGATGTGCTCAAGAATATGCTCTTCGCTCTCGGTCAGGGCAAGGTCTTTCGCCACCGGCCCGTCGCCCTCCACCAGCTTGGTGGCGGCAAAACGCACAGGGTATCCCGCCCCTTCGGCCTGCATCTCGATGAGATGCGACATCGCGTGGATAGCGCGGTGTACCGGCCCGGCGCAAAAATCCTGCTTGGCGGGCGTCTGCCGGTTTTTTACCGTCCGCGTCAGTACGGCTACCAGCTCGCTGATGCCCTCGCCCTTGCTGGCCGAGATGGGTAC
>JAUNTE010000030.1 GCA_030538855.1 Oscillospiraceae bacterium | reverse complement strand
ATCGACGGACGGTATTATATCAGCTGGTGCAACGGCTATCACGGCCCCACCATCGGGCTGGGCTGGACGGATGATTTTAAGACGTTCCATCAGCTTGAAAACGCTTTTTTGCCCTATAACCGCAACGGCGTTCTATTTCCCCGGAAAATAAACGGCAAGTTCGCCATGCTCAGCCGCCCCTCTGATACGGGGCATACCCCCTTCGGCGATATTTTTTATTCTGAAAGCCCTGACCTTGACTATTGGGGCCACCACCGGTATGTGATGGGCACGGTGCCCGGCGACGAAAGCGCCTGGCAGTCAAAAAAGATCGGCCCCGGCCCCACCCCTATTGAAACGGATGAGGGCTGGCTGCTCATCTATCACGGCGTTTTGCAGACCTGCAACGGCTTCACCTACCGGGTGGGCGCGGCCCTGCTTGATCTGGACAAGCCCTGGATAGTAAAAGCCCGCAGCGCCTGGTATATCCTTGGGCCGGAAGAGCTATATGAACTGACTGGCGACGTGCCCGGGGTATGCTTTCCCTGCGCGGCGCTGTGCGACGGCGATACCGGCCGGATCGCGTTGTATTATGGCTGTGCCGACACCGTAGTGGGTCTCGCCTTTACCACCGCCGACGAACTTCTCGGCTACATGCGCGCCCACCCGCTGCATCTGTGATTGGGCGTCCCTGAAAGGGCCGCCCAAGGCACAGCCATGCGCCCTTTCCTAACCGGCGACGCGTTTCCGCCAGCCCTCTTTTTCGGGCGGCTGTGCCGACACCGTAGTAGATCTCGCCTTTACCACTGTCGATGAGCTTCTCGGCTATATGCGCGCCCACCCGCTGCGTTTGTAATTGCGCGCCCCTGAAAGGGCCGCCCAAGGCACAGCCATGCGCCCTTTCCTAACCGGCGAAAACCTCGCCCAATTTCCTTTTTCGGGCGGCTGTGCCGACACCGTAGTGGGTCTCGCCTTTACCACCGCCGACGAACTTCTCGGCTACATGCGCGCCCTTTTAACACATTATAAAAGCATTTCATCAAAACGGCGGCCGTTTTAAAACGAGCCGCCGTTTTGCCTGTTTTTTGGTATATTTGGTTCATACTTTTCTTTTTCAGGGCCATACTATATCTATCCTAACGCCATTAGAGAAAGGAGGCATGCTATATGCCGGACAAACAAGCCGCCGGGCTGTTGAACGCCCAGATAAACCGCGAGCTTTACTCCTCTTATCTGTATCTGTCTTTTTCAAATTTTTATATAGAAAAAGGGCTGGCGGGGTTTGGCAACTGGTTTCATGTGCAGGCGCAGGAAGAGCTGGATCACGCCCTTTTGCTGCTGCGTTATCTGCAAAATAATGAGATGCCCGTTCGTTTTTCAGGGGTTGAACCGCCCCCGCCCCAAACTCATTCTTTGCTGGAGCCTTTTCAGGCCGCGTTGTCCCATGAGCGCTTTGTAACCGGTTCTATCCATGCTGTTTATGAAGCGGCGCAGCAGGATGGAGACTACCGAACGATGCAATTTCTGGATTGGTTCATCAAAGAACAGGCGGAAGAGGAAACGTCTGTCAGCGAGCTTTTAAAAAAGCTGGAACTGTTTGGAGACGACCCCAGAAGCCTGTATCTGCTGGATCAGGAGTTGGCCGGGCGGGTGTATGCCGCCCCCACGCTGACGCTGTAAAACGGCCCGTATATATCCTTGGCCGCAGCGTCGTCTGTTTCATTACTGTTTTTTATTGCAGAGCCGCGCACTTAAAAGCGCGCCGCGTATCAATTAAAAATGGATCTTGTAACCTCAGCCGCAGCGTTATGCGATTGCACGACTATTTTTATTGCTATGCAATAAAAAATATTTGATTTTGATGGTCTCGCCCCCGCTGCTGTTGCGGTAGCCGGGCGAATAACCCAAAAACAGTCTCCGCTTCGTTTTGGATATTTTTTATTCGCAGTGGCTGTTGTTTTCGCCCTGATATGGCGCTATAATGAGATATCCTTTGGCGGCGCGTTTTGCGCCCTGCCCAGTTTTTATTTTGAAAGGAGTCTCAGCCATGAAATTTTATCTTTGCAGCCACTGCGGAAATTTGATTACCCATATGAATGACAGCGGCGTCCCTGTCGTCTGCTGCGGCGAGCCCATGAAGCTGCTGTGCCCCAACACCGCCGACGCGGCAGGCGAAAAGCATCTGCCTGTTATCGCCAAAGACGGGCTGAACATCGTAGTGACGGTAGGCACGGCAGAACATCCGATGCTGCCCGAGCATTTTATCCAGTGGATCTTACTGGAAACCCGGCGGGGCTGCCTGTTAAAAAGGCTGAACCCCGGCGAGGCCCCAAAAGCTGAATTTATTCTCTGTGAAGACGACGAAGCGGTGGCGGCATACGCCTACTGCAATCTTCACGGCTTATGGAAAACGGAGGTTTGAAAATGAGAAAATTTGTTTGCGACATCTGCGGTTATATTTATGATGAAGCGGTTGGCGACCCTGAGCACGACATCACCCCCGGCACCAAATGGGAAGAACTGCCCGACGACTTTGTCTGCCCGCTTTGCGGCGTGGGCAAGGATATGTTTTCAGAAGAGCTTTGATTTTTTATTGCTGCGCAATAAAACAATTGATTTTTGTGGCCTCGCCCTCGCCGTTATCGCGGTAACCGGGCGGAGGGCCAAAAATGGCCTCCGCTTCGCGGAGGCTATTTTTTAAAGATTTTTCTGCCGCCTTCTAAACAAGCGGCGGGCGTTTCATTTAGAAACCGGCGGGCGTTTTCTCGGCGCCCGCCGGTTTTTCATGCCGCAACAGGCAATAGAAATAACAAGGATAAAACGCGCTGTATCAAAGAGAAAGCCGGCCTCCGGTACAAGCAGGTTTTCATTTACGCTTTGGCTAAACCCGGCAAAAATCGGCCTTACCGCATAAATCACGATCAGCCAAACGGCTGTGTCGTAAAATTTAAAAGCCGCTAAACCAATCCAACCGTGGCATGATTCGTTCATCCACTGCGTATTGTTATGGCGCGGCGGCTTTCTGTATTTTTGGTGCACGGGCAAAAAAGATGATAAGAAAAAAATGTCTTCTCTTTCTATTGTGCGGCGGCGCGCTTTCTAAGTGCGCGTTACCTAAAAACCGCTCTTGTAACCTCAGTTTCGGCGTTTTTTGTCCCCAACTATTTTTTATTATGGAGCAGGGCGCTTTTCTAAGCGCGCGTCGCGCAGGGCAAAAAATAATCTTTAAAACCTCAGCCGCAGCGTTTTTCTTTCCCGACTATTTTTATCAGGCGGCCGCAGCCTTTTGCACCAACCTTCGGCACGCTTAAAAAAGGCGGTTTTTACGCGGGCAGGGGGCAGTTTTCCTTTTATCCCTCCTGATACCCCGATGTGGGCCACGGCTGAAAAATCTTTTTTCACGCTGGCCCCCGTTGACAGCGGCTCACTGTTTTTATCCCGCCGCCCCATACCCGCCGAGACAGCAAAGAGCAGGCGCAGTTTTCCGTGACATCCGCCGTGCGGCATGGTATAATATTTTCACGCCGCAAAGCAAAAGCGCTTTGGGCAGACGGGAGAACAGCCCTTCTCCGCCGCGTTGCACAGCTGATTTCAGCGGCGTTTTGGGCAGGCCCCTGTGATCTATGTATATTTTTCCGAAGGGAACAAAAACTTTATGATCTATGATAATATTTTGCAGGCGGTGGGTAATACGCCGCTGGTGCGTCTTTCTCATATGACGGGAAAAGACAGCGCCGACATTTTAGTGAAATTTGAGGCGGTTGAGATCGGCGGCAGCGTCAAAACCCGTACCGCGCTGCATATGATCCAGCGGGCGGAGGAAAAAGGCCTTATTGACCCCGCCCGTACGATTTTAGTTGAGCCCACCAGCGGCAATCAAGGCATCGGCATTGCGCTGGTGGGGGCGGTAAAGGGCTACCGAGTCAAGATCATCATGCCGGATTCTGTCAGTGAAGAACGTCGGCTGCTGGTGCGCCAATATGGGGCCGAGGTACTGCTGGTACATGACGACGGCGACATCGGCAAATGCATAGACGAATGTCTGCGCACCGCCCAAACGCTGGCGAAAGCCGACGCGAACGTCTTTATCCCCCAGCAGTTTGAAAACCCCGACAACCCCCGGGCGCATATAGAGGGTACCGCGCGTGAGATCCTCTCAGCGCTGGACGGCGTACATATCGACGGCTTTTGCAGCGGCGTGGGTACCGGCGGCACCATCTCGGGCATTGGCGGAGAACTGAAAAAACAGTTCCCAGACGTTGTCATCTGGGCGGTTGAACCTGAAAATGCCGCCATTCTCTCGGGCGGCAGCATCGGTACCCATCTGCAAATGGGCATTGGTGACGGCGTTATCCCGAAAAATCTCGACACCACTGTCTACAGCGACGTCTGCATCGTTACCGACGATGAGGCGCTGACGGCCGCAAAACGGCTGGCAAAGGAAGAGGGGCTGCTCTGCGGTATCTCCAGCGGCAGCAATATAGCCGCCGCTTTAAAGCTGGCCAAAAAGCTGGGGCCCGGCAAAACGGTATTGACACTTTTACCCGATACCGCTGAACGGTATTTTTCCACCCCGCTTTTTGAGCGGTAAGTTTTTTATGCAAACGGGGCCTGCCGCTTTCCTTTTGTGGTTCCCGTTTTTCGGGCCGTTTATAGCGTCGGCCAGCCTGCCGGTGCGGGGGCTTTTATTGTGCGGCAAGGCGCTTTTGTAAGCGCGCGTCGCGCAACAACAAAAAATAAACTTTAGAACCTCAGCCGCAGCGTCTTTCGTTTCCCGCTGTTTTTCATCTTCCCGCACTGTTTTCTCTTTTATGTTTCTATCGTTTTTGTCAAAAAGCCGCCCTGTAAAAGCCGTAAAAGCTTTACAGGGCGGTTTTTTAAATTTCTGATACGGTTTCCGCGTCCAATGCCTTTTATATTGTGATAAAAAACACGAAAAGCACAGGTATCCATAAAAATAAAAATGCGGCGGTTTTCAGGCCAGCGCCTGAAAAAGATCGATGACAAAGTTTCCAAAACCATGCAGCATAATCCCGGGAATAGTCGAGCCGTGAAACGTTTTTTCAGCAAGATAGCCCAGCATCAAACCGCCCACAGCCGTGGTCGTAAAAATGATCGAGCCGGATAGCAGGGTCACCTCAGAGGCCAAAAGCAGATGTACACCGCCAAAAATCGCAGCCTGCACCGCTATCCCGGCTCTATTGCCAAACAGCCGCGTCAGCCGTTTATTGATAAAGCCCCGAAACAAAAACTACTCCCAAAAACCGGTTTGCAGAAAACTGATAATAAACGCCGGTATGATCGCCCGCGCTCCTAAACCCAGATATATACCGGACGAGGGCTGTGTGTACTGGGTAAAAACAGGTAAATGGGCAGCCGCCCAGATCATACAGTAACCTGCGATGGCGATCACAGCGCCCCACCCGTCTGATTTTGGGCGGATAAGCCCAAAATATTTCATAAACTTATCCTTTTTTCTTCCCTTTATCGCCCACCATATTATGGGTACAAGGCCAAATACAATACCGGCCAGTACCGTGCTTTGAAACGCCTGTGCGATCACCTTTCCACCCTCTATCATTGAAATGAAAGCTTGCTTTTTCGTTTTTGCCCGCTTCTTATCGTCCCTGTCTTTCTCGGTACACCGTAAAGCCCTATGCCGTCTTTGGCCTTGCCCCTTTTCGCCGTCCTTCTGTCCTTTTGATGAAATACTGAACAGCTTTTCCAAGGCTTACTTTAACCAAAAGTTTTACCCCCGGCCTGCGGGTGCAGGCCGGGGGTAACGGCACAGATGAAAAGCGCACACCGCCCGTACCGGTATGACAAATTTTTTGTCCGCAAAGCAGGTGTGTTTCAGCGCCCCTTACAGATATATCACGGTAACGATCAGCCCCACAGCGCCCAAAACGATGAAT
Source organism: Oscillospiraceae bacterium (assembly GCA_030538855.1). Lineage (GTDB taxonomy): Bacteria > Bacillota > Clostridia > Oscillospirales > Ruminococcaceae > JAUNTE01. The sequence continues at coordinate 8,351 of JAUNTE010000030.1, read as the reverse complement.
ACCAGCCCCACGGCAGCTTTTTTCTTTCTTGACTGCATCGTCCTTTTTTCTTCTTCTGAGATGGTGAGCGGATAATTTTTTCTGCCCAGCAGATATAAAAGCAGGCCGCCGTTTTGCCCATTGGCGGCAAACAGGCCCCAAAAGCCCGGGTGTTTCAGCCCCCGGCATGAGGCGTCCAGCTGCGCCATCCTGAAGATCTGATAAGCGCACCCTCCACCGCCCAGCAGTGTGACAAAAACAAAAATGATTTGATACCACGCCATATTTTTTCTCCTTTCAAAATTTACGGATGATCTGATAAAAAAGCGCCGTGATGCTGCATACCCCAAAAATCAATACGCCGCCTGTCAAATATTTGTTCTGCGCGATGATACCGCTGAAAAGCAGGATCAGGATAAAAAGCAAAATATTCGCCGCGCTGGCCGCAATCAGCTTTTTATTGCTCTTCACGGTGTCGGTGCTCTCCTCTAAATGCTCCATCAATGCGTCGTCTCCTTTCAGCAGCGCGTCTAAGCTGACGCCGTACACGCCGCTCAACGTTATCATGCTTACAATATCGGGGTAAGAACGTCCGTTCTCCCAATTTGAGACGGTCTGCCTCGATACGCCCAGCTTTTCCGCTACCTCCTCCTGCGTAAGCTCCGCTTTCGCCCTTGCATTTTTCAGTTGTTCGGCTATCGTCATGGCTCTTCCCCCTTTTCTATTATTCTGACGCTTTTTCCCTTCGGCGTCTATCAAATTTGTTTTACATCCCGGTATATTTTACTGTCAAAAGTCTTTTACGTCTTTTTATCCGCCGCCCCAGGCTCTCTTTTCTATAAAAAAGGCCTGCTTTTAAAACTCCGGGCTGCTGTTCGGCCCATGTCCTGCTTATCCTTTTCGCGCCGCCTGTCTCATGCTTTTTGCCGCTCTCTCTTGGCCCGTGTTGCAGCGCCGTCCTTTTTCTTGAAGCAGCCAAACAGGCCTTCCGCCTTCAGCGGCAGGCGGTTTTCACTGCCGTTTAGGCCTACGGCCCTTTTATCCTGTATAAAACGCGCCGCCGCTGTAAAAGCAGGGCCGCTCTCCGCTTTGTCTTACCACTTTCCTACCGTAATTGCCGTCAATCTATTCACGGCCCCCGCTGCGGCCGGATATTTCTTCTATCGCCAAAGCCTTGAAAAGAAGAGCGCTGCGCGGACTGTGATTTTCTTTTACAAATAATTTAAGCTGCGGGGCAGTTTTTCCTGTCCCGCAGCTTTGCAGCTTCTTTTTTCTATTTTTCGGCGGCGCATCTTTTGCAATACGGTCTTTTCAAAAAGAGCCGCGCAGGTGAAAGGCCATCCCGCAGGTCTCGCAAAAAAATTTTCCCCGTCCATTTTTTTGTCCGCAGCGCGGGCACTCCCAGCCGGGCGGGCAGGGCGTTGCGCACAACGTGCAAAATTCTTCGGCGGCCTCGTTTTCCTTGCCGCACAGGCATGTCCAGCGTCCGCCCTCCTGCTGTGCCGCCCCCTCATTTTCCGCTGAAAGGCCGGGGGCCTCCTCCGGTTTTTGTAAAAAGGGCTGCGCAGTGTCAAAAAAAACGGCCTTTGGCTCTATCCGCACCGGCTGTAAGGGCACGGCTCCTCTTTCGGGCTGGGCCTCTTTTATCTTACGGCGTAAAGGCGCTTTTTTCTCCGCGCTGTTTTTCGCGGCCTCTTCAAACATTGCCGCCGCGGCCTGCAGTTTTTCCTGCCGGGTCAGCTTCTCAGGCTGCTGCACATCTGGTTTTTGTTTTGGGTGCGTTTTTTTCCTGCCCGTTAAAAATTGTATCAGCAGGCCTGCCGCCGCAAGCCCTACTACCATCCCCAGCAGCAGATAAGGCGCTTTTTGCAGCTTTTCTTCAAAAAGCGCGTCCAATAAAAACGGAAATACCAGCGCGCCGCCCGCCGTCATCAGTACCGTAAATACATATTTCGTCCAAAACACCGACGCCAAAGCCCCTGCCACCCCAGCGCCCGCCGCAACAGCCACCGCAGCCCCGCCGGGCAGGGGGCTGCAAAAAAGCAGCGCCAGAAAAAACGCCACGGCCCCACCGCACACCCCTATAAACGGGCGCGGCCGCCACAGCGCCAGGGCAAGCCCCAACGCGCCCAGAGCAAGGGCAAGGCCGCCGCGCAAAAGCGGCAGCGCCGGGCCGGAAAAACTTTTTTCTATCAGCCCAAAAATTGCCAGCCCGCACAGGGCAAACCCTACGCCCCCGGCCAACGCGGCAAAAAAGCGCCGCAGCAAAAAGCCGAACAGGCAGCCCGCCAGCGCCAACGCCGCCAACACGCCTAAAACGGCCCATACCTGCCACGCCGCAGCATGCCGCATGGCCGCCGCCCATGTATAAAAAATCGTCAGCGCTTGCTGCATCTGTGCGCCTCCTTTTTCCTCTCAAGCCTACCGGGCACTTCTGTTTTCTTACGCTTTCATTCTACCTTTTTCAAGGGCGGTTGTCCATCAAAATCCGGCTTCTTTTTCTTTTATCCGGCATTTTTCGGCCCGGCCTCTCTCAGGCCCCGCCGCCCCTTACATTTCCGCCCCTTTTGTCAGGCACACGCCCACGCGTTTTTACCCTTGTGTATATCAAAACAGCCCGCCGTACGGCGGGCTGTTTTACTGCACAGATCTTCAAGTTCACTCCCAGGGCATCTTATCCGCGGGCGCCTCTTCAGGTTCTTCTTCGGGCTGCGCGGGCGCGGGCTTTGGGATGGATGCGCCGCATTTGTCGCAGAATATCTGCTGGGCGGGCACCACAGCGCCGCACTGTGTGCAGACAGCCTGGTTTTTCAGCTCGCGCAGACGGTTTTCACCCGCCGCGATCTCGTTTGCATAGCCGTCCAGTTCCTCATACAGGGATGAAACCGTTTCATCTGAACCAAGCAGCCGGTTATCGGCCACATACTGGCCCAGCCGCTGCTGTGCGGCCTTGATCTTATCTTTGGCCGATTTTATGGAGAGCAATATCTTGGCGGCCTCGGTCAATTCTTTTCCCTTTTCCACGGCGCTCTGCGCAATGTCGGTAACCTTTTTGCCCACTTCTTTGCCCATCTCTTCAATATCCATAGGTTTTCACTCCTTTTCTCGCGGCCCGAAAAAGCCGCTGCGTACATTCACTTCTGTTTGTTCATCATACCATATTATATGCGGTTTTGAAAGCGCGATTTCCACAAGTTATCCCCTGTTTTCGTGCGTTTTTCCTCATCCTGTGGACGGCATATGGCCAAAACACAAAAAATGCAAAGTTTTAACAATACTTGCACTGTTTTGTGGGGCGGCGGTAAGGTATCCTTACTATAAGAGAGTGGGAGTATGTCCACTTTTCAAAAATCGACTTTTTAAGGGGCAATGCCCTGCAGGAGGCTAACATGCAATACGGTCATTTTGACAACGAAAAACGCGAGTATGTCATCGACAGGGTCGACCTGCCCACCAGCTGGACGAACTACCTCGGCACCGAGGATATGTGCGCCGTGCTGAACCATACCGCCGGCGGCTATCTGTTCTACAAAAGCGCCGAATACCACCGCATCACCCGTTTTCGCGCCAACGCCGTGCCGATGGACCGGCCCGGCCATTACGTCTATCTGCGCGACGACGAGACGGGCGAATACTGGACGATCAGCTGGCAGCCTGTCGGCCTGCCGTTGGACAAGGCCAAATATACCTGCCGCCACGGCATGAGCTATACGGTATATGAGTGCGAATACAACGGCATCAAAGCCTCACAAACCATGTATATCCCCTTGGGCGACGCGGTAGAGGTGTGGGACATCCGCCTCGAAAACCTCTCGGGCCGTCCCCGCAAGATCAGCGTATTCAGCTATGCTGAGCTCTCTTTCCATCACATCGATATGGACAACCGCAACTTCCAGATGAGCCTGTACGCAGCCGGTTCAAGCTATGACGACGGCGTAATCGAGCAGGATCTTTTCTATGAGGAGACGGGCTATCAATACTTCACCTCCACCTTTGAGCCGGACAGCTTCGATACCCTGCGCGACAGCTTCATCGGGCCCTATCGCACCGAGACGAACCCCCTGGGCGTTGAAAAAGGCTGCCTTGACGGCAAGGTAGAGCTGGGCGGCAACCAGTGCTGCGGCCTGCACAAACAGTTTTCTCTTGACGCCGGCGGCGCCGAAGATCTCGCCTTTTTCCTGGGTGAGGGCCGCCGCGAGGCCGGTAAAGCCATGCGTGAAAAATACGCCTCTAAAGCCGCACGTGACGCCGCGATGGCCGGCCTGCGCCGTCTGTGGGACGAAAAATGTTCTGCGCTGCAGATCGATACCCCGTCCGACGCGATGAACACCATGATCAACATCTGGACGCTGTACCAAAGCGAAGTGAACGTCATGTTCAGCCGCTTTGCCAGCTTTATCGAGGTTGGCGGCCGCACCGGTCTTGGCTACCGCGACACCAGCCAAGACGCTATGACGGTCATTCACTCCAACCCCGCCCGCTGTGAGCAGCGCATCATGCAGCTGCTGAAGGGCCTTGTCAGCGAGGGTTACGGCCTGCACCTGTTCAGCCCCGAGTGGTTTGAGCCCGAAGAGGCCCAGCAGAGTTTTAAAAGCCCCACCGTCGTCCCCACCCCCGACAAAGACAGCATGATCCACGGCCTGAAGGACGCCTGCTCAGACGACGCTTTGTGGCTGGTCTCCACCATTGTGGAATATGTAAAGGAAATGGGCGACCTCTCTTTTGTTGACCGCCGCGTCACCTACGCCGACAAGGGCGAAGACACGGTGTACGACCACATGAAGACGATCCTTGATTTCTCCACCCGGATGGTGGGACAGCACGGCGTATGCCAGGGCCTGCGCGCCGATTGGAACGACTGCCTGAACCTTGGCGGCGGCGAGAGCGCGATGGTCAGCTTTTTACATGTGTGGGCGCTGGGCAATTTTGTTGAGCTGGCCCAGCGGCTGGGCCGTGATGAAGACGCGAAAAAATACAGCGAGGTGCGGGAGCGGGTCATAAAGGTCTGCGAAGAGCAGCTTTGGGACGGCAAGTGGTATCTGCGCGGCTTTACCAAAACCGGCCGCCCCATCGGCACCGACAAAGACGTTGAGGGCAAGGTGCATATGGAATCGAACACCTGGGCCGTTCTCTCCGGCGCCGCCAGCTATGAGCGCGGCATTCAGGCCATGGACAGCGTGGACGAGTATCTGTACACCCCTTACGGCCTGATGCTGAACGCCCCGGCCTATTCAAAACCGGACGACGACATCGGCTTTGTCACCCGGGTATATAAGGGCCTGAAAGAGAACGGCGCCGTGTTCAGCCACCCCAACCCCTGGGCCTGGGCGGCGGAATGCAAACTGGGCCGCGGCGACCGCGCCATGAAATTTTACGATGCGCTGTGCCCCTATAATCAAAATGATATGATCGAGATCCGCAACTCTGAGCCGTACAGCTACTGCCAGTTCGTCTGCGGAAAAGACCACACCAAATTCGGCCGCGCCCATCACCCCTTTATGACGGGCAGCGGCGGCTGGAGTTATGTCTCCGCCACCCGTTATATGCTGGGCGTACAGCCTGATTTCGACGGTCTCCGTATCGATCCCTGTATCCCGCAGGATTGGGACGGTTTTAAAGTCTCCCGCCGTTTCCGCGGCGCGATGTACCAGATCTCCGTCGAAAATCCCTCGCATGTCTGCAAGGGCGTAAAAGAGCTTTATGTCAATGGTGAAAAGCAGAAGGACAATCTGGCCCCCGCGCTGAAAGCCGGAGAGAGCTGTGAAGTGCGCGTGGTCTTGGGATAATCCACGCAAAAATAAGACGTCATCCTATGAAAAGAGGTAATACTTTATGATTAAATTTGGTACAGGCGGCTGGCGCGCGATCATCGGCGACGATTTTATCAAAAGCAATATTCAGCTGCTCACCTGCGCCGTGGCGCGTAAGCTGAAGGACGATAACCTGGGCGGCGGCGGTTTTGTCATCGGATACGACCGGCGTTTTCTCTCGATAGACGCGGCCAAATGGGCCGCCGAGGTGATGGCCGCCGAGGGCATCCCCTGTAAGATCATCCTGCGCGAGGCCCCTACCCCGCTCATCATGTTCGCGGTGGAAAAATATGATCTGCCCAGCGGCATGGCGATCACCGCCAGCCATAACCCGGCCTCTTACAACGGCATCAAAATCTTTATGCCGGGCGGCCGCGACGCGGACGAGCAGTATACGGCCGAGATCGAAACCTATATCGCCAAGCTGACAGACGCCGACGTCAAGGCTGTGCCCTTTGACGAAGCCGTGAAAAAGGGCCTGATCGAGATTTTTGACCCCATGAACGAATATATCGACAGCATCCTGGCGGCGGTGGACACCGAGCTTATCCGCAGCCGCGGCCTCAAGGTGGTTATGGACCCGATGTACGGCGTCTCTCAAAAGGCGCTGCAGACGGTGCTGCTCACCTCACGCTGCGACGTCGAGGTCATCCACGACCGTCACGACACCCTGTTCGGAGGCCGTCTGCCCGCCCCCTCCTACAACACCCTGTCCACCCTGCGCAACACGGTGGAAGAGCACAACGCCGATATCGGTATCGCCACAGACGGCGACGCCGACCGTTTGGGCGTCATCGACGACGAGGGCGAATTTTTACATCCCAATAAAATTTTGGTTCTGCTCTATTACTATCTGCTGAAATATAAGGGCTGGAAGGGTGCCTGCGTGCGCAACATCGCCACCACCCATCTGCTGGATAAGATTGCCGCCGACTGCGGCGAGGTGTGCTATGAAGTGCCGGTCGGCTTTAAATATGTGTCCGGCAAAATGGCCGAGACCGGGGCCATCATCGGCGGCGAAAGCTCAGGCGGGCTGACGGTGCGCGGCCATATCCGCGGCAAAGACGGTATTTACGCGGCCAGCCTGCTTATCGAGATGCTTGCCGCCACAGGCCGCAAGCTGAGCGAGGTATGGGCTGAGATCGTGGAAAAATACGGCCATTTTGAAATGAGCGAGCACGACGCGCATTTCACCATTGAGAAAAAGGCCGAAGTGCATAAAATGCTGCTTGAGGACAAGCTGCTGCCCGATTTTGGCCTTGAGATCGAGAAGGTCTCTTACATGGACGGCTGCAAGGTCTATTTCAAAAACGGCGGATGGATCATCGGCCGTTTCTCAGGCACCGAGCCTTTGATCCGTGTTTTCTGTGAAATGAGCACCATGGAAGAGGCCGAGCGCGTTTCTAAAAAGCTGACCGACTTTTTGGGCATTTAAGCTTTTCTCTTTTATGCCCTTTGCGCTTTGGATATCTTTGACGGCCCTTTTGCCGCCGCGCCGCAACACCGCTGTAAAACGGGCGTCGCCTCTCTCATTTTGCCAAAGGGGCAGCCAAACGTGTGGGCCAAAGGGGTTCTTTCCATCCTTATTTATATTACCCAAACTATAGACAGGCTGCGGGACGTTCTCTTTCCTCTTTCAAACAAACCGGCGCTTTAAAAATCACAGCCGGTAAAAGATGCCTGTTTTTCTGAAGAGGCGCTTTGGGGGGCGGCTGTTATACCCCGCCTGCGCCCCGCAAACTGAGCCGCGGCGCGGTTTGCAGACTCTTACTTTTGCTTACATCTTTTTATCTCCTTCCTTTCAGAAACGGGGCGGGGCCGCAGGGCTTCCGTCCCGTTTCTATTTTTATTGCTGCGCAGCAAAAAATATTTACTTTCTATGGCCTCGCCCTCGCAGCTATTGCGGCAGCCGGGCGATTGGCCAAAAAAATAGCCTCTGTTTCACAGAGGCTATTTTTTATTGTATAGCAGCGCGCCTTTCTATGCGCGCGCCGCGCAGGGCAAAAAATAAACCTTACAACCTTAGCCGCAGCGTTTTTCGTTCCCGGCTATTTTTTATTGTGGAGCAGCGCGCCTTCCTAAGCGTGCGCCGCGCAGGGCAAAAAATAAACATTAGAACCTTAGCCGCAGCGTTTTTCGTTCCCGGCTATTTTTTATTGCCTGAAAGCGCAAAAAACGCTTAAAAGGCTATGTAAATTTTTGCAGGGCGTCCAGCAAACCCGCATAAACTCAAGGGTCGCGCATATGCCCTTAAAGCCCCGCCCAACTTTGCAACGTGCGCTTGTAAAGCTGGGCGGCAAAAAAGCAAAATCAGCAAGCCTTTGTCTAGCTTACTGACAGGTTCTATTATAAAGCATTTATCCCTAAAAACTAACACTCGAAAAGCTGCTGATGATGGGTTACAGGCCCGGGCTGAAAAGGGCCTGCCAACGGAACATTAGGCTCTCAAATCCCCTGATAAAATGCGCCTTTGCGGACGCCAAACCGACGGGGCCTGTATGATTAGGAAACGGGCTTCCATCGTTCCGCATGACCGACCCGGTGTGGATTGTCCCCGTCTCA
>JAUNTE010000315.1:1045-2702 GCA_030538855.1 Oscillospiraceae bacterium | reverse complement strand
ACTCTGCCAAAAAACAGACATTCGCAATCCGCTTTCCTGCTTGTCCGCCATGAACAGACTCCCATACTTCACTATTCGCCGCTCGCCATGAATAGGCTGCTCCGGCTCGCTTACGCTCATTATATCATGAACTTCGTTCATGATCCCCATTCGCCGCTCCCCATGAATAGGCTGCTCCTGCTCCGGCTCGCTTACGCTCATTATATCATAAATTTTCTAAACTCACGACTTTCCTCTTCTTTTGGTATAAGAAAACCGGCAATTCTTAATTGTCAGTTAATTTTTAAAATACGTCTCAAAAACTCTTGCACTTCTTCATTTTGTCGTTTAAAATAATTTTATTAAGATCTATGTCGCTTAGTGAAACAACAACTCGATTTTTCACTTTTGCAGAAAGGGTTTGTCCTGAAATAACGGCTTCTTCGATAATCAGGCAGGTTTTTCTATTTTCCGGCACCCCTCTCTATATTTTCCTGAATAGTCAGATGAAATTTCACTTGCAGAATGAAAGGGGTATTTTCCATGAGCAGAAATCAACGTTATTCTCAGCCTGGCAGAAAAGTAGTTCCGTACAATCGCTCTGCCTCCGCCCAGGTTTACCAGAAAAACAATTCCTCCGCCCGAGCCAGAGCAAGGCGCGAACAACGGACAATCAGAATCTTTATGTTTACACTCAGTGCAATTCTTGTTTGTATTGTTTTTCCAATCATCGAGAACCCTGCTCCGGAAGCGTCACTTTTTAAAGATGCCTATTCCAGTCTTTATAAATTGCCTGAAACACTCGAGACATATGAATCCCGCATTCAAACGCCCCTGCAAAACCTGATTCCTGATTATATCCTTGACGGATCACATATCTCCATTTTTTATTATTCGAACTGGGCAGAAAAGGGAAATCTGGCAAAGCTGACTTACACACATAAAAAACGTACTGCCCTGCTGCAAGTCTCATCCAGTGCTTCTCCTGCTCCCAAGGAAATTTTTTCAGAAAATGCCAGAACCAGAGTCGGCTCTACCGACGTCTGCTTTGGCTACACACAACGTCCGGAAACCTTCTATGCGGCATGGGAAAAAGATCATGTCTACTACTGCCTGTCGCAGAAAGAAGTATCTCATACCAGTTTTGACAGCCTGGTGGCGTCGATTCTGGAATAAGCCGTCACTTTATCCAACGATAATACCATCTTATGTTTTGCACAGATTTTTATTTTTATACTGTGCCAGACAGAGACCAGCTTTATATCAGTATTAAAAAAATCCGGCATGATATCGAAAATTCCAGATATCATACCGGATTTTTACACTCATAATGCAAAACCTGACGTCATAGCAAAACTCATTCGTTTTATTTCTTTTTTCAGAAAGTCAGCTTCTTATCCCCATGCGCTGTCTCTTGTATTGTTTTTTGAAGTCTTTGATAACACGTCTTCTTCTGACGGAGAGAACTACTCCGATTTCTCCCAACATAATCATCATAGAACTTCCTCCATAACTGATAAACGGCAGGCTGACTCCCGTATTTGGAAATACATTCAGTGCAACTGCGACATTGATGATTGTCTGGCAGCTCAGATGAAGTGCAATCCCGCTAACAATCATTCCTCCATACAGATCATCAGCATCCAGCGCCACACGCACCAGCTGCAAAATCAGATAT
>JAUNTE010000315.1:0-1035 GCA_030538855.1 Oscillospiraceae bacterium | reverse complement strand
TCCAAAAATGCCAAGTTCTTCACAAATAATCGCAAAAATCATATCATTCTGCGGTTCCGGAATTTTACTCATCTTCTGGACACTGTTTCCAAGACCTTTTCCAAAAAATCCCCCGGCTCCGACAGCATACAGCGACTGCAAAATCTGATCGCTGAATACATCTTTATATTTTTCAGGCGCCATCCATCCATAAATTCTCTTGAGCTGATACCATGCCTGATCCGCTGCTTCCGGCTCCGGCAGATGAAAGTAGATATAAATCAGCATCACAGCTACTATTGCTCCCAGCGCCAGCAAAACCCCCGCATGAAATTTCTTTAAGTCTGACCAGATAAAAGTCATTCCAAATGTAATGGCAAGCATAATCAAACAGCTTGACAGGTTACTGGAAACAATCAGAATCAAGCCGCTCAGCACCGCGGAATATCCCCAGATTACAGCTATTGATGTCCATTCATTCCGGCGTCGGTAATTTTGAGCCATCACATATGCCAGAAAAAAAATCAGCAAAACTTTCGTTACCTCTCCGACGTGCAGAGTGAAACCACCAAACTCCAGCCAGCGGACGGCGCCGTTTACCTCTTTTCCCAAAGGTGTCTTCAGTAAGCCAATCAGCACAATCGCCACAATACAGACTTTCTTTTTCATCCAGGATACTATTCTATAGTTTAAAAACTGCAGAATAATCATACCGCCTATTCCTGCTGTGACAAATGCAAGCTGTCTTTTCAGCATATACGCGTCATCATAATTAAAATCTTTGGTGGTCGCACAGACATAACTTGATGCAGAATATACCATCATACATCCGAAAGCGCACAGAAAAACAATCGTAATGATAATTTTCAAATCCACTCGATCCGTGTCATTTAAAAATTCCCTGAATTTCTTCTTCATCCTTTTCCTCCTAACTCTATTCCCGGCAGCAATTTCTCTTTCTCATCTTTTTCTCATTCCCCGCCGGATCACAATGCTTCCGTCCAGACTTCGCAATGCTTTACCTGATCCACTGCTTTCATATTTGACATTTATCGT
>JAUNTE010000314.1 GCA_030538855.1 Oscillospiraceae bacterium | reverse complement strand
GTATCCGATATACGAAGCTGATCTATGCGCTCGGATCAGAATGCTTTATTCCTCCGATTCCGGGAAAAGAAAAGCCGGAAGTGATTGCCATCCGCAGACTTTCGGATGTAGAAAAGATTGAAAAGATGCTTTTCAAGGTTAAAAATGTCGTTGTGATCGGAGGCGGCGTTCTCGGTCTGGAGGCAGCATGGGAGTTAAAAAAGGCGCGGTGTAAGGTGACAGTGCTGGAAGTGGCGCCGAAACTGATGAGCCGTCAGCTTGATGATGCTGCAGGGGATATGCTGAAAACGATTGCTGATGGAAGCGGAATCGAGATTCGTACCGGTATTCAGGTTGAGTCGATTGAGGGTGAAGAGTATGTGACGGGCGTGAAAATTCAGGGCGGTGAAGTGATTCCGGCAGAGCTCGTTATCGTATCAGCTGGCGTGCGTGCAAATACAGCGCTTGCAAAAGCAGCAGGGATTGCAGTGGATCGTGCCGTTATCGTAAACAGTAAAATGCAGACGAGCATAGAAGACATTTATGCCTGCGGAGATTGTGCGCAGTATGAAGGAATAAACTATGCGATCTGGCCTCAGGCTCTGGAACAGGGCAAAACTGCAGGGGCAAATGCTGCAGGAGATACGGCAGAATATGCGCAGGTTCCGGCGGCTCTTACATTCCACGGTATGAATACGGCTTTATTTGCGAGCGGGGACAACGGAAAGCGCACAGACATCATTTACAAGACGATTGAAATCAAAGATCCGGGTAAGAAGCAGTATGAAAAATTGTATTTCTTTAATAACCGTCTCTGCGGTGTAATTTTGATCGGGGATCTGTCTCGAATGGCAGAGCTTTCCAAAGCATTGGAACAAAAAGCTGTGTTTCAGAAAGTTGTAAAATAGTCTATGGAGAGGCGGCAGGAATGCACAGAGATGACGCCGGATGATAGAGGATGACGCCGGACACGAAAATGCAGCGGATATTTTTTATAAAAATAAAAAAGAGGGAAGAAATCCTGGTTTTTTGGATTGATTCCCTCTTTTTTAGATTCAGGTGTCAAAAGATATCAATGGTATGACCATTCGATTCTTTTGCAGATAATTCCAAGGTATAAACTGCAGAATCATCGGGTTAGATGTATTTATAGCTGTTTCAGGTTTCGCAGACGGACGATTTCAAGGTGTAAATTACAGGATCATCCGATTCCTTTATAGATAATTCCCAAAATGAAAACGATGACCGTCAGCGGAACATAGATATATTTTGCAATGATGCCAAAGGCGGACGGCAAAGGCTTTTTACGTCCGGTATTGAGCTCAGCCAAAATCTTTTTGTATCCAAGCACATAATAGATTGAGAAAGCACCAAACAGTGCTCCGAACGGCACAACAAGGATAGTGATAAAATCCATCCAGTTTCCTACTTTTGGTTCAGCTTCCAGGAAGATGCCGACACCGAGACAGATAGCGCCGCACAGTAATGTTGCAAGTTTTCGATTCAGATGAAAGCGATGCTGCCAGCTTTCAATGACCGCCTCAAACATATTAATGAGGGAAGTGATTCCTGCAAAGGAGACGGATAAGAAGAAAATAACGGAAAAAATTCTTCCGGCAGGCATCTGGCGAAAGATTTCCGGGATAGTGAGGAACATCAGTGAAGGTCCCGCGTTTGGCTTAATCTGAAAAGCGAATACAGCCGGCATAATCGCAAGCGCTGCAAGAAGAGCTGCAACTGTATCAAAAAATGCCGTACGGATGGATGCTTTTGTAATATCTTCATTTTTGCCAAGGTAAGAACCATACACGATCATGCCGGAGCCTGTGATCGACAGGGAGAAAAATGCCTGACCCATTGCCATGATCCAGGTATCGGTCTTAGCCAGAGCTTTCCAGTCCGGAATAAATAAAAATTCGTATCCTGCCGAAGCACCCGGAAGCATTGCAACACGGATGGCAAGAAAAGCAAAGAGACAGAAGAAAACAGGCATCATGATCTTATTTGCTTTTTCTATCTGTTTTACCGATCCGGTCAACAGGATGATGAGTGTAATTGCGATGACCAGGATATGCCATGGAAGGCTGCCAAAGTCAGTTGTTGCCTGAGCAAAGTATTCAGCGGAGGATTGAGCAAACAGATCGTTTGTGATACTTCCGAAAAGGGAGCGCACAACCCAGCCGATGATGATGGAGTAGCCAATGGCGATGCCAAGAGAGCCAAGAAGGGGAATCCATCCCATCACTTTTCCAAATTTTTCTTTTTTTCGGCTTTTCCAGCAAAGAGCGTAAGATCCAAGTGTTCCGGTTTTTGCCATACGTCCGATGGCAAATTCTGCCGACAGCCCGGTAAGTCCGAAGAGGCAGATAAAAAATATATAGGGAATTAAAAAAGCAGCGCCTCCGTATTGACCGAGACGATATGGAAACATCCAAATATTTCCAAGACCCACGGCAGATCCGACACACGCCAGAATGAAACCGAGCGAGCTGCTGAAACTGCCATTTTTGTGGGGAGTATGTGGTTGAATAGACATAAAAAATACCTCCTGTTTTTTCTTTTTTTATTGTAATAAACAAGAAGAGAATTGTGAAGTTTCATATGGTAAAGCAAAGAAGAAAAGGAGAAGAATTGTGACGCTTTATATAGAAAAGAGAAAAAAATAAAAAATCATAAAGACCTATATGACAAAACAAGAGAAGGAAAAAATAATTGAATTCTGTATG
>JAUNTE010000029.1 GCA_030538855.1 Oscillospiraceae bacterium | reverse complement strand
AATTTGAAAACCCTTTTAACGAGTGTGCCCGCGCCATCCCTTTGATGCGTGACCGGCTCGAGGCCGCTAAGGTGCGGGGCGTCTTTTTAGAATGCATGCCCGTCTCTACTTACAAAAAAGCGCAGTTGGCGGTGCCGAAAAGCGCGGGGCTGCTGAAGCTCTCTGAATTCAGCCTGCTGCTTGAAAAACAAAAATACATGGAGGACAAAGGGGTAGACCTTGAAAAAGTGGCCGCCGCTCTGAAGCCCTGTGAGATCAAATAGGCTTTGGCACTTGCCGCAGTTCACCGTGCGGCCTTTTATCAGCCCGCTTTTGTAACGGTTTTTTTCGCCTGTTCTGCGGTGAGGACGGCTTTAAAAAGCCCTTTCATGGCGCAGCGTGCACCCCGCCCTTTTGCCGGGGTATGTTTTTTGGCCCCGGCCTGCGGCGGCGATACGCCCGCCGCCGTAAAAGCCCGTTTTCATGCCTGCTTTTACCGTGGGCGTTTTAGGGGCCGGTCTCTCCAGCCTGCCGGGCAGCCCGCTTTAAAGTTTGAGTTTATTTTGGAATATATAGGAAAGAGGGGATCATTATGGAAGGTTTGTTCGCTATTCTTGTTGTCGTTGGCATTGTTGCGGTAATCTATATCTTTGTTACGGTTGCAGAAAAGCGCAACCTGAAAAAAGCCGCTGAAGGCATCGACAAAGAAAAAGTAGAACGGGCGGTGGCCGCCGCCCTTCCCGGAGAATACGGCTATAAAACGCTTTACGCCCACTGGGAGGAACGCAGGCGCTATGGCCGCACCGTAGAGACAAGTTATTACCATTACGCCATCGCTTTCAAGCCGGACCATTTTTGGGTCATGCCGCTGCATTTAAATGGTGAAAATGTCACCGTCAGCGCCCCCAGCCATTATTCCGGCGAGGCTTTGGGCTATATCGATATAGAGCCGTACAGAACTAGAAAAAAAGATCAGCTTGTTGTTTTGGACACCCGCCTTTACGACACCCCCGGCTGCCTCTATCTGACGCTGTCCGCCTGCAGTACCGAACCGAAAAGCGACTCTTCTTTCTTCAATCTGCTTCAGCAGGAAGAATGCGACGGCTTTTACGAAACGCTTCGTTCTCTGGCGGCGCAGGTAAATCCCTCACACTCTTTTATTGAAGAGGGGCTGAGCCATAAAAAAGGCGGCCAGAACAGGAAAAAAGCCTTAACTGCCGCTCTCCTCGCGTTCTTTTTATCCTTTATCCCTATTTTCAGTATCCCAGCCGCCTGCTACAGTATTTACTGGGCGCTCAAAGTGCGGCAGACGGGCGGCCGGTCTACCGGTATCTTGGTTTTAGCCGCCGTCGGCCTTTTGTCTTCTATAGGGCTTATTGTGGTGTTTGTCCTCAGTGAAATGTCTCTTTTACTTTGATTTTGACGTCTTTTAAAAAGGCCCCGTTTTACCGGGCGGCCGTTTTCTCTTTTGGCCGCTTTTAAAACGGGGCCTTTCCTATATTAAAGGGGATGGCCGGGCTCACTTAGGCTGCAGGGCTGAAGTAATGTTTTCAGAAGGCGCTATGTCCCTGAAAAACTCTTTTACGCCGTCTTTTGCAAAGAGCTTTGCTTGTGGTCTGTTCTCTTTCGCCAAGTCGGTATCCGTTTGTTTTCATTTTATCAAATAAAAAGGGAGAAATCATTATGAGCACACGTTTAACCGTCTTCCTAATTTTTGCCGCTGCCATCGCCCTCCCTTACCTGCTTGCCGCCCTCTTCAAAAGGATAAATTTAAAAACTGCCGCCAGTGGCGCGGAAAAAGAACTTCTTAGACAAACCGTGTCTGCGGCCCTGCCCGAAGAAAGCGGCTATCAGGTACTTTACGCTACATGGACAGACCGTCTGCGCTATGGCCGCAAGGTAGAAAACACTTGTTTTCATTACGCCATCGCTTTCAAACCGGACCGGCTTTGGGTGATCTCTCTTTCCATTCAAGACGGCCAGATCACCGCTGGTTCCCCCATTCTTTATTCTGAAGACGATGTAGGCTATGTCGCTATTGAGCCTTATAAAGCCAAAAACAAATTTTCACGTTTTGACACCCGCTTTTATAACAATGAGGGCCTTGTTTTTTTGCATCTGCATATTCAAAGTGTCAATACCAAAAACGACCTTTCTATTTTCAACCTGTTTCAGCAAGAGGAATGCGAGAGTTTTTATGAGACGGCCAGCGCGCTTGCCCGCCGGGTAAACCCAGTTCATTCTTTTATAGAAACTCCGATAAAAGAAAAAATCGTTAAAAACAGTAAAAAAGCCCGTATTGTGGCAATCGTGGGTATCATTTTTTTCTTTATCCCCTTTATCAGCCTGCCTGCCGGGCTGTACAGCTTTTTACACTCGCCCAAGCCCCAAGAAACGGGCGGTAAGTTCACCGCTTCCAGAATCCTCTCGATTCTCTGCCTTCTTATTCCGATGACCCTGCTTTTCATGTTTGTTTTTTATATTATCCCGGATGACGCAAGTTTCTCGCTATTCGGCTGATCTTCTTTTTTCATATTCCAGTGATAAACTGCATATATCAGACACCTCTGATATAGCGATGTTTTTCGATTTTTTCCGTTTCAAAAAGAGCAAGGATAAACTTATTCTGGCAAGGCCCGCGCTATCTTTCTTCTGCAAAACCGCCCATTAAAGCCACCTTTGGCCGGTAAGGGCAGGGTAAAGAGAAAAGCTGTCTGAAAACAGTTTTTCCTAAAAAGGTATGCGCAGGCTTTATAATGGCGTGTTGCCGGCAGGTATTTCAAGACGCGCTGAAATGTTTTTCATCTGCATCGCGCTTCCTGCTTGTGTTAAAACAGCAATATCCTTTCTGCCGAAGATTCCCTCCAGGCAGAAGTTCGCTGTTTGTCAGCTCGCTTTGCTTGACGCTTGAAGCGAAAGCTTTTACACAGTGCCACCACCGGCACCGCCGGTGGTTTTCTTCTATAATAAAACCGCCTTTAAAACCGATAGCAAAAGCCGGTTTCAAAGGCGGTTTTTCTTTTGAGAAATGATCTTTGTATAAGCGCTGCGGCTGTAAGTCCATTTTGCAGCCGCAGCCTTTTTTCGGCCGTTTTGCCGCGCCAAAGCCGGGCACGGCGCGCATTTTTACCAGCTTAACAGCAACCGCCAAAGGGCCCGGCCCGTCCCTGGCCGTTTGGCAGGGTGGGCAGACGGTGCAAAACCCGCGCAGAAAGACCCCTCAATGGTGGAACAGCCTCAACCCGCAGAAGGCCATGGCGATATGATATTTATCACAGGTGTCGATCACCTGTGCGTCCCGGATAGAGCCGCCCGGTTCTACAATGGCTTCTACACCGCTGCGGCGGGCGCGCTCAATATTATCCCCAAAGGGAAAGAAGGCGTCGCTGCCCAGAACCACGCCCTTTACCCCGGCGAGATAGGCTTTTTTCTCCTCCCGCGTCAAGGGGGCGGGCTGCTCGGTAAAGGTCTCGGCCCATACGTCGTCGCCGATCACGTCCTCATACTCGTCCCCGATATAAACGTCGATGGCGTTGTCACGGTTGGGGCGTGAGACATCGGCCCGGAAAGGCAGATTCAGCACCTTGGGGTGCTGGCGCAGATGCCAAATGTCGGCTTTATTGCCCGCCAGCCTGGTACAGTGGATGCGGCTTTGCTGCCCGGCCCCCACGCCGATGGCCTGGCCGTCTTTTACATAACAAACTGAATTGGACTGGGTATATTTCAGCGTGATCAGCGCAATCAGCAGATCCCGCTTTTGTTCGGCAGTCAGGGTCTTGTTCTGGGTGACGATATTTTCTAAAAGGCTCTCGTCAATTTTCAGTTCGTTGCGGCCCTGCTCAAATGTGACGCCGTACACATCCTTGCGCTCAACCGGGGCGGGGCGGTAGGCGGGGTCTATCTGCACGATATTGTAGCCGCCCTTGCGCTTTGATTTTAATATCTCAAGCGCTTTTTCGCTGTAGCCGGGGGCTATGACGCCGTCCGATACCTCATGCTGGATGACGCGGGCCGTGCTCTCGTCACATTCATCCGAAAGGGCGATCCAGTCTCCAAAGCTGCTCATCCGGTCAGCCCCGCGGGCACGGGCATAGGCGCAGGCCAAGGGAGAAAGTTCACCCACATCTTCTACAAAATAGATTTTTTTCAGCGTATCTGAAAGGGGCAGGCCCACGGCTGCCCCGGCGGGGCTGACGTGCTTGAAGCTGGCGGCGGCGGGCAGGCCGGCGGCCTCTTTCAGCTCGCGTACCAGCTGCCATGCGTTCAGCGCGTCCAAAAAGTTGATATAGCCGGGCTTTCCGTTCAGTACCGTCACCGGCAGTTCTCCGTCCCGCATCAATATCTTCGCGGGCTTTTGGTTGGGGTTACATCCGTATTTCAGTTCCAGTTCTTTCATAAATGGTCTCCTTTTATTTTGCGGCATTTGCGGCGCGGGCCCGCGGGCGGGGCGCATACAGCCTTTTCTCTTTTCTGTCCCGGCTCAGGCGCGGATGATATTTTAAATAAACGCGGGGCGCGGCCCTGGCGACAAACAGCGGCATTTATACCTTTTTATATTTATTCAGGATACGGGTCTCCGTTTTTCCGGTGACAAGATCGATGCTGCGGGTGAACAGGCTCACTTTGTTGTCGGGGTTCAGCGCCTCCCACAAAAGCGCGGTAAAGGCGTCCAGGTCGCCCTCCAGCTCCACCCGCTCCGGCTCTCCGTCAAAGCTGGGGATGGGGTTGCCGTCGCAGCGGTAGGTATGGATAAAAAAGCCCTCGCCCGCGGCGGGCGCCGGATACTCAAAGAAAAAGCGCTGGGGGCTGTCGGGGTCTCCGCCGTCGCTTTTTAAAATGGAAAGCCGGAAGCTGCCGTCCTGATGCACCAAACCGCTGATGCGGGGGGTGTAGTTGGGGGCGTCGGGTTCAAACGTGCGGGTGCGAAGGGCCTCTTCAAAGGTTTTTCCAGCCTGCAGATACTCGTAAATCGTATCGGTTTGGTCGCCGTTGGTGACAATGGTTTCGCCGTTCAGCACCCGCACCGGGGCGTAGATGATCAGCGAAGGATCGGCCAGCTTTTTCGGGTCGGCCGCCTCGGTGATGATACCGCCGTCTTTTTCAGTAAATACCCGGTTGCGGCTATTTTCGCTGCGGCCCATGATGAAATAGGCGATCAGTACCTTTTCTCCGTCCCCGCTGCGGCCCAATATGATGCCGCGGCCCGGATAGCTGTTGGTTTTCAGTTCTCTGTCCAGCTCCAGCTTTTTCATTTGTAAAACTCCCATCTTTCCACGGATTCTTTTCTTTTTTATGATAGTAGTTTTTTCTGTTAAAATCAATCTTTCTGCCCGGCTTTTTCTATCTTTTTATAAGGAAAGAGGATTTATCCAAAGATATGGAAACTCTTTCCTTTCCGTAAACGCTGAAAAAGCTGTAAAAACAAAAAAATCCGTTTGACAACCCGGCCCTAATAGGCTATAATGAAACGCAATAACAAAAATTATCGTATAAATGCAGTGATGGGAAAAGTAAGCTGTGTGAACAGACCCCAAACAGAGAGCCGCCGGTTGGTGCAAGGCGGCAAGGGCGCCATAGCTGAACGTCGTCCCTGAGCAGCCGCGCTGAACAGGCTTTACAGCCCCGGTAGGCGTGGACGTACCGCAGACGTTACCTGCTGCCTGTTTTTTAACAGGCATAAGCGGCCGTTTTCTCGCAAGAGAACGGCAAGAAGAGTGGTACCGCAGAGTGCAGATGTTGCCTTTGTCTCTTGATCCTTCAAGAGGCAGGGGCTTTTTTATTTGTCCGGCGGCGCCGGACGCATCTGAAATTAAAAAAGAAAGAGGGAGACGCCATGAAACTCAACGGCTCAGAGATTTTAACAGAGGTATTGCTGGAGCAGGGCGTAGATGTACTGTTCGGCTACCCCGGCGGCGCCGTATTGAATATTTATGACGCCCTGTACAAATACCGTGACCGCATTACCCATATCATGACGGCACATGAGCAGGGGGCGGCGCACGCCGCCGACGGCTACGCGCGCGCCACCGGGCGCACCGGCGTGGTGCTGGCCACCAGCGGCCCGGGGGCCACCAACCTTGTCACCGGTATCGCCACCGCCTATATGGACAGCGTACCCATGGTGTGCATCACCGGCAACGTGGGGCAAAGCCTGATCGGGCGCGACAGTTTTCAGGAGGTATACATAGCGGGCATTACCATGCCCATCACCAAGCACAATTTTGTGGTGCGGCATGTCGAACAGCTGGCCGATGTCCTGCGCGACGCCTTCCGCATCGCCAACACCGGCCGCAAGGGGCCGGTACTGGTGGATATCCCCAAAGACGTGACAGCGGCGGTGTGCGAGTTTGAGCCCGGCCGTAAAATCGAGGTACTGCACGACGTATTCAATGACCGCGAGGCCCTTTTGACGGCGGCAAAGATGCTGAACGCGGCTGAAAAGCCGGTGATGATGTTTGGCGGCGGCGTTGTGGCGGGCGAAGCGGACGCCCTTGTCCGGGCGCTGGTTGAAAAAGCGCATATTCCTGCCTGTCACACCATGATGGCCACCGGGGTACTGGGGTACGGCGAGGCGTGTGATTTAGGGCTGGTGGGCATGCACGGCTGTCTGGCGGCCAACCGGGCCGTCGCCCACTGCGACCTGCTGCTGGCGGTAGGCGTGCGTTTTTCTGACCGCGTGGCTTTGAACCCTGAAAAATTCGCCACCCACGCAAAGATCCTTCAAATAGACATAGACGCCAGCGAGATCAATAAAAATATTATGATCGATCACAGCCTCATCGGCGACGTAAAGGGCATTTTAGAACAGCTTGTGCCCCTGACAGAGGAAAATCAGCACGCCGCCTGGATGGCGCAGATAGCCCAGTGGAAGGCGGAGGATTACCGCCCGCAGGACGACGACAGTATACTGAAGCCGCATCAGGTCGTCACCGCGGCCTGCGATATGGCCGGTGAAGACGCGGTGGTCGTCACCGACGTGGGCCAGCACCAGATGTGGGCCGCCCAATACTGCCGCCGTATCGGGCCGCGCAGTTTTCTCACCTCGGGGGGGCTCGGCACCATGGGCTACGGCTATGGCGCCTCTATCGGCGCGGCGATGGCGGTAGAAAAAAAGCGCCCTGTCGTCATGTTTACCGGCGACGGTTCTTTTCATATGAATATGAACGAATGCTGCACCGCCGTCAGCTACGGCCTGCCTATCGTCACCGTTATTATGAACAACACCGTGCTTGGCATGGTGCGCCAATGGCAGCACTCTTTTTATGAAGACCGTTATTCTTCTACCGACCCGCACCGCCGGACGGATTTTGTCAAACTGGCCGAGGCCTTTGGGGCCACGGGCTACCGGTGTGAAAATTTAAGTGAATTTAAAGAGGCCTTTGCAAAGGCACTGCAGGCGGACGGCCCCGTGCTGATCGACTGCCGCATCGATAAAGATGAACGCGTGCTGCCTATGATACCCAGCGGCGGCACCTATAAAGACAGCATCGTTGACTGAGAAAGGAGGCGCAGTATGGCAAAAGAAGTGCTGAGCGTGCTGGTTGACAATAACTCCGGCGTGCTTGCCCGCGTTTCAAGCCTGTTTGGGCGGCGCGGCTATAACATCGATTCTCTCACCGTCTCTGCCACCGACGACCCTCACGTCTCACGCATTACGCTGGTGGTGGACGGTGAAGGCCCTATCATAGACCAGATCATCAACCAGACCCTGAAGCTGGAGGAGGTACAGAACGTCTACCAGCTGGACGAGGGCCGCAGCGTCATGCGCGAGCTGCTGCTGGTAAAGTTGGCGGCGGACGAGAACAACCGCGGAAAGATCAGAGAGGTGGCCGACGTGTACGGCGCGTCCATCGTCGATCTTTCTCCCGACAGTATGATTATGGAACTGACCGGCAAGCCCTCCAAGATCGACGGCTTTATCAATATCCTGGCCGGGTTTGAAATCGTTGAGATGTGCCGCACCGGCATCACCGCTTTAGAGCGCAGTCAGGTACGCCACCCCATTCATAAAGTTAAATAAGCAAAAAGAAAAAGGAGTAGAGAAACATGATCAAAAAGTATTACGATTCCGACTGCAACCTGGGCCTGCTGGACGGCAAGACCGTGGCCGTCATCGGCTTCGGCAGCCAGGGCCATGCCCATGCGCAGAACCTGCATGAGAGCGGCGTCAAGGTCGTCGTGGGCCTGCGCCCCGGCAGCGCCCACGAGGCGAAAGCCAAGGCCGCCGGCCTTGAGGTAGTGGACGTGGAGACCGCCGCCGAAAAAGGCGACGTCGTCATGATGCTGGTGCCCGACGAGCTGGCCGCCGACATCTACAACAAGCAGGTGGCCCCCCATATGAAAGAGGGCAACGTGCTGATGTTCGCCCACGGCTTCAACATCCACTTCAACTTCATCAAGCCCGCCCCTTATCTTGACGTTATCATGGTGGCCCCCAAAGGCCCCGGCCACACGGTGCGCAGCCAGTATGTCGAGGGCAAAGGCGTACCCAGCCTGATCGCCATTGAGCAGGATGCCTCCGGCAAGGCGAAGGATTACGCGCTGGCCTATGCCTGCGGTATCGGCGCCGGGCGCGCCGGCATTTTAGAGACCAGCTTCCGTGAAGAGACCGAGACCGACCTCTTTGGTGAGCAGGCCGTTTTGTGCGGCGGCGTAACCGAGCTGATGAAAGCCGGTTTTGAGACGCTGGTGGCCGCCGGGTACGAGCCCGAGATGGCGTACTTTGAGTGTATCCACGAGATGAAGCTGATCGTTGATCTCATCAACGAGGGCGGCTTCGGCAAAATGCGCTACTCCATCTCCAACACTGCCGAATACGGCGATTACCGCACCGGTAAACGCCTGATCACCGACGACACCCGCCGCGAGATGCGCAAGATCCTGACTGAAATCCAGGACGGCACCTTTGCCAGCGAGTTTATGACGGAATTCTCCTCCGGCCGTAAAGCGAAATTCCTGGCTACCCGCCGCCGTGAGACAGAACACCAGCTGGAGAAGACCGGCGCCGAGCTGCGCAAGATGATGAGCTGGCTGAAAAAATAACATTGCGTATATTCTTTGCTTAAAATTACTTAATGTTCAGCTTAGGGCGGGCGGTTTCGCCCGCCCTTTTCTGTTTTGTGCCATTTGGCTGCCTGCGTTTACCCCTTGATAAAGAAAAGCCCTGCTGTATTTACATAGTCAAGGCCTTCCGGTCAAGCAAAAGGCATGTGCAGCCTCTATAAGTGCCTGTCACCGGTAGGCATTTTAAGACGCGCTGAAATACTTTTCATCCGCACCGCATGTCCTGCCGCTGTTAAAACAGCCATATCCTTTCTGCTGAAGATTTCTGAAAAGCGGAAGATCGCTGTTGGTCACCTTGCTTCGCCTGACGCTTGAACCTGAAACTTTTTACGCAGTACTTCCACCGGCACTGCGGGTGGTTTCCAAATCCAACTGAAAAAACGCTGTCTCAGCGCGGTCTTTCTATCCATCGCGCCGGCCACGGCGGGTATCTGCCTTGCCGCTTTGATAAAAAATGGAACGCCCTACTTGAGCGGGAGATACGCGCCTTCATCTTTTATGATTTATCAGAACTGACCCAAGGCCGGATTACGAGGAACTGCCCCCACATAAAGGAAGAAGACCTTTATTTTCACCGGCTGACAGCCGGGGCAAACCCCGATACGGCTGTTTTACAGTATAGCCGTTTGTTAAAGATAAGTTTTTCAGCTGTGTAAAAAAGTACCGGCTTGGAGTTTGCCTTTTAAAAAAACGGCGGTATGCCGGAGCTTTTTTGAATGCCGTTTGTTTATACCCGCATATCCTTTGGCCCGCCGCGCCGGGCAGCCCGATAACCCCAAGCCCCGCCCCGGCACAGGCCGGGTGGGGACACCCACTTCCTGCGGCTTTGCCGCAGGCCGATAAAGGAGTTGATTTTATTATGGAGCTTCGCAGCCATAATGTGACGAAAGGCCCCGAGCGTGCGCCCAACCGCAGCCTTTTTTACGCGCTGGGCTACACCACTGAGGAACTGGAGCGGCCGCTGATCGGCGTCGTATCCGCTTTCAGCGAGATCGTGCCGGGCCATATGAATCTTGACAAGATCGCCGAGGCCGTCAAGGCGGGCGTACGCATGGCGGGGGGCACCCCGGTGCTCATCCCCTCCATCGGGGTATGTGACGGTATCGCCATGGGCCATATCGGCATGAAATATTCTCTTGCCAGCCGTGAGCTGATCTGTGACAGCGTTGAGACGATGGCGATGGCCCATCAGCTGGATGGGCTGGTGCTGGTGCCCAACTGCGATAAGATCGTCCCCGGCATGGTGATGGCGGCGGTGCGCCTCAACATCCCGGCGGTGGTCTGCTCAGGCGGGCCGATGCTGGCGGGCAATTATCGGGGCGAGGCCGCCAACCTCTCTAAAATGTTTGAGGCCGTGGGCGCTTATAAAGCGGGCGCCATCGGCGATGACGAACTGGAGGAATATGAAAAAGGCTGCTGCCCCGGCTGCGGAAGCTGCTCCGGCATGTACACCGCCAACAGTATGAACTGTCTGTGCGAGAGTTTGGGCATCGCCCTGCCGGGCAACGGCACCATCCCCGCCGTATTTGCCGAGCGCCTGCGCCTTGCCAAGCACAGCGGCATGGCCGTGATGGAACTGGTACGCAAAAATATCCGCGCCCGCGACATCATCAATGAAAAATCCATCCGTAACGCCCTGGCCTGCGATATGGCGCTGGGCTGTTCCTCCAACAGCGTACTGCATCTTTTGGCCATCGCCAATGAGGCTGGCTCTCCCATCAGCCTTGAGCTGTTCAACGAGATCAGCGAAAAAGTGCCCAACCTGTGCCATCTGGCCCCGGCGGGCCCCACGCATATCCAAGACCTTTACGCCGCGGGCGGCGTACCGGCGGTGCAGAACGAGCTGCTCAAGAAAAACCTGATCGACCCCACCCTGCCCACCGTATCGGGCAAAACCGTGGGCGAGAACATCGCCGGGCTCACCAACAAAGATACCCGCGCTATCCGGCCTATTGAAGACCCGTATTCCGCCACCGGCGGCATTCAGATCTTGTGGGGCAATATCGCCAAAGAGGGGTGCGTTGTCAAACGCAGCGCCGTCGCCCCTGAGATGCTGGTGCATACCGGCCCCGCCCGTGTTTTCAACAGTGAAGAAGAGGCCATTGATGCCATTTATAACGGGCGCATCGTCCCCGGCGACGTGGTGGTCATCCGGTATGAGGGCCCAAAAGGCGGCCCCGGCATGCGCGAGATGCTGAACCCCACCAGCGCTTTGGCCGGTATGGGGCTTGACAAAACCGTGGCCCTTATCACCGACGGGCGTTTCTCGGGCGCGTCCCGCGGCGCGTCTATCGGGCATGTTGCCCCCGAGGCTGCCGTCGGCGGCGAGATCGCGCTGATTCACGAGGGCGACCTCATTGAAATCGACATCCCGGCAGCCAAAATCAACGCGCAGGTGAGTGATGAAACGTTTGCCGCCCGCCGCGCGGCGTATCAGCCACCCGCGCCCAATGTCAAAAGCGGCTGGCTGGCCCGGTACGCGTCGCTGGTATCGGGGGCCGATAAAGGCGCTGTCATGCCTTAAACCACAGCTTTCTGTTTTGTTTTCTGCCGCGGCGCAAACGCTCTGCTGAAAAAGATTTTCATAAAAAGCCGTCCTGTAAAAACCATTTTGGATACTTGAAACGGCAGGGCCGCCATAAAGAAAAAAGCGCGTCTTCAAAGGGTTTTTCGGCCTTTATGCAAGGCGCGCTTTTGTCTTTCGGGTGCGGTTTAAAAATTTTCTCTCTGCCGCGGGGGATGGAAAAAGTTTTTTCAGCACGGTTTTTCACCATAGACAAAAAAGGGAACGGCCTTTTTCAGCAAATGTATCTGCGCCCTGCCGTATGGTTCCTGCCGCTCTTTTATAAGCGGACGGCAAAGCCCCGGCTTTCTGTCTCTTTTATTTCTTCGTATTTTTTGAACCGGCGCCCGGCTTTGGGCGCCGCCTTTTATCTCTGCATTTGCCGCTTATGCTTTGAAGAACCGGCGAAAAAAATGAAGCGATTGCGCCATTTGACATTTTCATACCCTGCTATTAGAATAAAAGCCAGCAGACTTTAAGCGGACAAAGGGCAACACGGTTTTTCGGGGCGGAAATAACAGCCGGCTGCCATTTCCGCCCCTGAAAAACTCCACAGTACCTGTCGGTGCGCTGAAATGGGGGCTGACAAGGCCACAGGGCATCGGCGGGCTTGTCGCCCGCCTTCACCCGAAAACGCCGCCAGCGCCTGTTTTAACCGCCGACAAGCGTATGGCCCCTTGTCCGCTTAGGGTCTGCTGGTTCGTCTTGAATCTATCTGATCTGGGTAGTTCTCTGTTTAAGAAAGGAAAATATCATGGCAAAAGAAAAAATTTCATTCCAAGCGTTTTTAATGGCAGTTGCGCCGGAACAACAAGCTTTTGTCGAGACGCTTCATCATAAACTGCTTGAGCTGGGCTGCGATCTTGTGGTCAAGGAGGCTAAAAGCGGTTATGCCGCTTCATACCAGTTCGAGAAGAAAACTGTAATGAATTGGGTATTCCGCAAGGCAGGCCTTTTTGCGCGTATCTACGGCGACAATGCCGGTAAGTATGAGGAGGTCATCGCCTCTCTGCCTGCCGCTATGCAGAATACAATGACTGCTTCGCGCAACTGCAAGCGGCTTATTGACCCCACGGCTTGCAGCGATACCTGCGTGAAGGGCTTTATTTATGACCTGCATGGCGAGACATATAAAAAATGCCGTAATGACGGCATGTTCTTTTTGCTGACAACTGAAACGGCGAAGCCTATCGCTGATTTGGTCTGTGCAGAAGTTACCGTGCGTAAAGCGGCTTTACAGTGACAGCGCCGTTGAAAATAACCTGTTTCAGACTGCGGGGCCTGGCTTCATTCGTATTACCGGTACACCGCGTACGCCTTTTCAGTTTTTTATGTTTTTAACGGCATATTGCCTCCCGCTTACACTTTACGCCCGCATATAAGGCAGAGCGCACACGAGGCAGAGGGCGCAGCCGCAATCTTTTTTTTAACAGCCAGCATATTTTCTTTTAGCATAAAAGCGGCTTTGGCGTAAGGCAGGCCCACTTTCATACCGTGGCGGCAAGGGGAGAGGCGAAAACCGCTTTTGCCCCTGTAATAAAAAATAGCCGGAAGCAACGCGACGGCTATTTTTTTTGGCCAATCGCCCGGTTGCCGCTTCAGCGGCGAGGGCGAGGCCATAGAGAGCAAATGTTTTTTATTGCGCAGCAATAAAAAATAGCAGGAACGAAAAACGCTGCGGCTAAGGTTCTAACGTTTATTTTTTGCCCTGCGCGGCGTACGCTTAAAAAAGCGCCCTGCTCCACAATAAAAAATAGTTATTTTTCCAGCTAGTTGCGGCGTTTCTATAAGCTAAAAAGCGCATGGTTACTGGGTTTCATATAGAATGAATTTATCTGTAAAGTGGCAAAACGGTGCCCAAGCGAACAAAAAGAGTTATGGACAGTAACATGATGTTATGACACGAAATGAGTTGTTTGACATTTCCGCACGCAAATATTAGAATGGAAAAAGCTAAGTTAGGTTTGGTCACCTTTGGCGGATAAGGCGTACTCGACAAAATTATAGCTTACAGAGGTGTTGGCTATGAAAAAGAAGTTGTTATTGACAGTTTTGGCAATCATTGTTTGCATTGCTGCCGCTTCTGTATATCTCTTTTATTCAACTTCTAAGGGTGATACTATTGAAAGCAGAGAAAGTATGCTCAACACCGCAATTTCAACGGGCAATGATTGGACCATTGCAAAAGAAATTGAACTTGACGGCTATATCATAAGTGCAGCATATAGTACAAATAGCAAATCTACGCTTGCTGTTTTTGAGCCAACAGGAAATGGAAAATACAAATTCAACACATCAACAAACCGAAGTAATGAGGAAATTATTATTGGAGGCACCGCAATAAACGGAAAGTGGTATGACCTAATTTGGTTTAATGGTGCCAAAACAGAGTACGCAGAAATCACCTATACAATAAACGGGCAAATACAAGATACATTGAGATATAATACAGATGCTATGGATATTATCTGTATTGACAATCCAGAAAAAGAGTATTCCATTCATGTTGTTTACTATGACAGCGACGGAAATAAGTACGAATAGATTTATGTTTGTCAGGCTGAATCAGCTTCGCCTTATTGGATAAAGACATACTACCTATTTTGTTGTTTTCAATCGTGGCAAGCAGGGCAGAGTGGTACACACTCTTCCCTGCTTGCCACGATTGTTTTGTATGGGATTGGGATTACCGCCGCGCATGAAAATAGCCCCGGTTTTAGACGG
>JAUNTE010000313.1:1086-2714 GCA_030538855.1 Oscillospiraceae bacterium | reverse complement strand
AAAGGATCCTTTTGAAATTGAGCGGTGAAGCTTTAGCTGGAGACCAGCGGTTTGGCCTTGATTATGAAACGGTGCAAAAGATATGTAAGAGCATTAAAAAGGCGCAGGAGCTGGGGGCGGAAGTTGCAATCGTCGTGGGCGGCGGCAACTTTTGGCGTGGGCGTTCAAGCGGAGAGATGGAACGGACCCGTGCGGACCAGATCGGCATGCTTGCCACCACGATGAACGCGCTGGCAGTGGCCGACGCCTTAGAGCAGCTTGGCGTGGGGGTGCGGGTGCAGACGGCGCTTTCTATGCAGCAGGTGGCGGAGCCCTATATCCGCAACCGGGCCACAAGGCACTTGGAAAAAGGGCGTGTGGTGATTTTTGCCTGCGGTACCGGCAACCCGTTTTTTTCTACCGATACCGCCAGTGCGCTGCGGGCCGCTGAAATCAATGCAGATATTATTTTTAAAGGAACGATGGTAGACGGGGTTTATGACAAAGACCCTCACAAATATTCAGACGCTGTCAAATATGATACCGTGACGTTTTCACAGGTACTGCAGCAGCAGCTGGCGGTGATGGACAGTACCGCCGCGACGATGTGCCGCGACAACCATCTGCCGATTTTGGTATTTGATATTACCCAGCCGGATAATTTGGTGAAAGCGTTGCAGGGAGAACCGGTAGGCACACTGGTGAAGGAGGAAGACGAATGAGCGAGCAGACGAAACATTATGAAGAAAAAATGCAGGCTTCCATAGGACATCTGGCTGGAGAATTGGGACATATTCGGGCAGGGCGGGCCAACCCCTCTATTTTGGATAAGGTGATGGTGGATTACTATGGCACGCCTACCCCGGTACAGCAGGTGGCGGCGATTGGTATTGCTGAATCACGTATTTTAACCATTACGCCGTGGGATGCTTCACTGATGCATGCGATCGAGAAAGCCATTTTGGCCTCAGACGTGGGGATCAACCCCACCAACGACGGCAGGGTGATGCGTCTTGTTTTCCCCGCGCCCACAGAAGAGCGGCGCAAGCTGCTGTGCAAAGACGTACAAAAATTAGGCGAAGAGACGAAAATTGCGATACGGAATATCCGGCGTGATGCGCTTGAAAAGTTTAAAGGAATGAAAAAAGCCTCGGAACTTACCGAGGATGATTTAAAAAATCTTGAGACGGAAATGCAGAAGCTGACGGACAAATATGTAAAAGAAGCAGACGCCGAAACGGCGAAAAAAGAAAAAGAAATCATGGAGATTTAAAATATTTACCCATAGTGGGTTGTTCCGCGCAGGGGCAGCCCACTTTATCTGTTTAAAATGGCGCAACTAAAAAATTGAGGTGAAGTTATGCGCGACCCGGAAATGGCCAAAGGCCTCAGCATTGGCATTATCATGGACGGCAATGGCCGCTGGGCCAAAAAACGCGGGCTGCCCCGTACCGCTGGACATAAAAAGGGTGCGGAAGTTTTTTCGGATCTGGTACACTACTGTAATGAGCTGCAATTGGCTGCCGTTACTTTTTATGCCTTTTCGACAGAAAACTGGAAGCGGCCGAAACAGGAAGTTTCGACGATCATGTCTTTATTCAAAACCTATCTGCTGAAGGCTTTTGACTATAAAAAAGAAAACAATCAAG
>JAUNTE010000313.1:0-1076 GCA_030538855.1 Oscillospiraceae bacterium | reverse complement strand
ATTGGTGACCGCAGCGTTTTTAAACCAGATTATCTTGCCCTTATGGTGGAGATAGAAGAGGGCACCAAGCAGAAAAACGGCATGATTTTAAATGTGGCCATCAATTACGGCGGCCGGGATGAAATCATACATGCGGTGCGGGGCCTGGCCCAACAGGTGAAAGAGGGGGCGCTGCAGCCGCAGGATATTACAGAAAAAGAGTTTTCAGACTATTTGTATACAGCCGGACAGCCGGACCCGGATTTTATTTTGAGACCGAGCGGGGAAAAAAGGCTTTCAAATTTTTTGATTTGGCAAAGCAGTTATGCCGAATTTGTTTATCAGGACGTTTTATGGCCCGATTTTACAAGGGAAAACCTTGATCAGGCTATCGAAGAATACTGTGCGCGTTCCCGCCGGTTTGGCGGTATATAAACCTGAGGAGGAACTGTGATGAAAAAAAGACTGTTGACTGCCGCGGTTTGTATTCCGCTTACGATCCTTACGCTGATTTTGTTTGAGACCTTTATCTTTAATGTCGTCATCATTACCATCACGCTGATTGCCATTCATGAGGCGCTTACCGCGTTTCATATCCCCCATAAAAATGTGTTGTTTGCAGGCTTTGTGCCGGTATGCTGCCTTTATTTATTCAGGGATTATGAAGTGATCGACAAGTTGGCTTTTCCCGCAGCTTTTTTTGTTCTGCTGTTTGTTACGCTTTTCATTTTTAAATATTTTGAAGAAGTGAAGATCACATCGGTTTTAGGCGTTACCTTGTTCAGCGCGATGGTGATGTTCAGCTTTTACTCCATGATCCATTTTAAAATTATGTTTCCCCCAAAAGAATATGGATATTTTGGGGTGCTGCTGCTTTTGATTGGGCTGGCTTACGCATGGGGCGGCGACAGCATGGCATACTTTGTAGGGCGTAAATTCGGTAAACGTAAAATGTCGCCAAAAATCAGCCCGCACAAAACGGTGGAAGGCGCGATAGGGGGCGTTTTAGGAAGTATACTGCTGGGTGAAGAAGTGCTGTTTGTCTACTATGGGTTAGAACAGCATTTTTCGGACGCGCCGGTACGGGTCATCAAATG
>JAUNTE010000028.1 GCA_030538855.1 Oscillospiraceae bacterium | reverse complement strand
CCAGCCGGGCTGGCTGGCGCATATCCGGGGCGTAGATGTCCACAATGCCGCCGCGCACGCTGAACTGGCCGGCGCCCTCCACCTGCTCGCGCCGGTGGTAGCCCGCCGCCGTCAGCCTCTCGGTAAGCTGTGAAAGGGGCAGCGTCATACCCGGCTTCAGCGTCAGGGTATTGCGGCAAAATTCGTCTTTCGGGCAGGTGTACTGCAGCGCCCCCTCGATGCTGGCGCACAAAACGTCGATGCGTCCCCCGGCCAGATCTCCAAGCACTTTCAGGCGGCGGTACTCATATTCCCGGTTTTGGCCCGCCACCTCACGCAAGGTCAGGTCACGCGAAGGATACACCCCGCTGTGCGCGCCGAACTGCGCCGCGTCGGCGGCAAAGCGGGTGGCCGAGGCCTCGTCCGCCGTCATGACAAGCAGGCTGCGGCCGGTGTCTGCGGCAAGGGCTGCGGCAAACTGCGCGCGGCCTGCCGGCGGCAGGCCAAAAAGCGCCACCGAAGGGGCCTGCCCCCCGGCGGCGCGCAGCAGCTGCTGATATTCCTCACTGTTTCGGATGCTTTGCTGATACATGCTTCACCTCTATGGCTCCTTAGCCGTTATACCGGTTCATGGCCTCTTTGGCCTTGTCCTCCATGATAAGGCGGCAGGCCTCGCAAACGTCGTCGAAACGCGCCCTCTGGGCCGCGCGTTCCTCCGGGCCCAGCCGCCCCAGTACCCACGCCGCAAGGTCATATTCCGGCGTGGGCTTCTGCCCCACGCCGATCTTCACGCGGGGAAACTCCTGCCCGATATGGGCGATGATGCTTTTCAGTCCGTTATGTCCCCCGGCCGAACCCTCTGTCCGGATGCGGATGCGGCCCGGGGCGAGGGAGACGTCGTCAAACAGCACGATGACATGCTGGGGGGGTATCTTATAAAACCGGCAGGCCGCGCCCACCGCCTCGCCCGACAGGTTCATATAAGTGAGGGGCTTGAGCAGCACCACCTTATGCCCCGCCGCTTCGCCCAGGCCGTACAGGGCGTTCCATTTTGACTGCGCAACCCGGATGCCAAAGGCCTGCGCCAGATAGTCCAGCGCTTCAAACCCGGTGTTGTGCCGGGTGCCCTCATATTTTTTCTCGGGGTTGCCCAGCCCCGCTATCATATATTCGGCTTGTCCGCCGTGCAAAAACATTGTATGTTCCCCTTCCGCCGCCAAAGGCGGCCCTTTTCTTTTTATGATATCGCCGTTTCGGTAAAGCCGCGGCCAGCGCGGCGGCTTTGCAGACGCCTCTCCCGGGCGCAGTCTCCGCCGGGCCGTCCCTGCCCGCAGCCAAAAAACCGCACACAAAAATCCCCTTTGTATACTGCCGCGCCGCTGCGCGCCTGAAATCGGCTGCGGGCAGTTTGTCAAACGTCCGCTTCACTCACAGATACTTTTCTATCCTGCACTGCTCGGCCACCTGCTTTCCCAGCAGCGTGACAGCCTGCTTTGGGCACCGGCTGATGCAGCGGTAGCACATCGTGCAGCGGCTTCCCGCTTCAGCGGCCCCTTCCCGCAGGGTGATGTTCTTCATAGGGCATACCGCCGCGCACTGTCCGCATCCGATGCATTTTCGGACGTCTATTTTCAATTTATCCGTATAATTTTTTGTCCTGTTAAAAAAGTAAAGCCTTTGTCCAAACAGGCCCGCCAGATGACAAAAAAGCCCCATGCCCTCCTGCGGCGGCTTTCCGTCCCGCAGCAGGCGCGCCGCCCCCGCCGCCTTTTTGCCTGCGTCGTCAACCAGCCGGCGGTTTTTCTCCAGAGGCCGTTTCAACACCTTTTCATCGCTGACGCTGTCCGGCATTTTCAGGTGCAGCCCGCCGACGGTGACCGCGCCGTACCGGCGCAGCAGCCGCGCCAGCACCCCCGCCCCGTCACCGCTGAACAGGCCCATCGTCGCCATGACGAAGACCCGCTTGCCCCGCCACAGCCCGCCATGCTGAACGATAAAATCCCTCACGATTTTTGGAAGGCTGCTGAACTGTACAGGGTAACAGAATACAAGGTCTTCATGCTGTGCAATTGCCGTCAGACATTCTTCATTTTCAATCGAAAACGCCTTTGCACCTGCGTCATACCCCTGTAAAAACTTTTCAATGCAGTATTTTGAGTTTCCCGTCCCGCTGAAATATACCCCTATCATTCTCCGCTCCGTCTTTTGCCTGTATTGCCGCGCTTTATCCGTCTGCGGCAAAGCTCTTTTCTCCGCCGGATGAAAAATACCGCTTTACCGCAGGGGCCTGCCCCTTTTACCGCCCCAGCGCTTTTTATTTCTGTTCTTTTTTATACCATATCCGGCGCTTTTTTTCAATTTTATCCCGCGTGCGGACAGGCCTTATAGCGAAATGACCAAAAAAAGCTTTGATTAAAACGTGCCAATCGGTAATAATACAATAGCTTTCTCTGCGGATATTTGTTATAATATCATGTACGATTGAATAAAAGGATTTATTTTTTATTCTTTCAGCAAGATGAAGGAAACAAAATTGGAGGTAGAATTCTTTGAGCAAGAAAAAATATCTTTACCTGTTCAGCGAAGGCAACAAAGACATGCGCGAGATCCTTGGAGGCAAGGGCGCAAATCTGGCTGAGATGACCAACGCGGGCATGCCTGTGCCCCAGGGCTTCACCATTTCCACCGAAGCCTGCACCCAGTACTATGAAGACGGCCGTCAGATCAACGACGAGATCATGGCCGACATCTACGCATACATCGGCAAGCTGGAGGAGATCGCCGGCAAAAAATTCGGCGATGTGAACAACCCCCTCCTGGTCTCCGTCCGTTCCGGCGCCCGCGCCTCCATGCCCGGCATGATGGACACCATCCTGAACCTGGGCCTGAACGACGAAGCCGTTGAAGGGCTGGCCAAACTCACCAATAATCCCCGCTTCGCCTACGATTCATACCGCCGTTTCGTGCAGATGTTCTCGGACGTCGTCATGGAAATGAGCAAGTCTGATTTTGAAAAGATCATCGACGAGATGAAAGAGGCCAAAGGCGTGACGCAGGACGTCGATCTGGACGCCGACGACATGAAGGCCCTTGTGGTAAAATTCAAAGCCCTGTACAAAGAAAAAATGGGCAAAGACTTCCCCTCTGACCCGAAGGAACAGCTGATCGAAGCCGTCAAGGCCGTTTTCCGCAGCTGGGATAACCCCCGCGCCAACGTATACCGCCGCATGAACGAGATCCCCTATGATTGGGGCACCGCCGTCAACGTGCAGTGCATGGCGTTCGGCAACTCGGGCAACAACTCCGGCACCGGCGTGGCCTTTACCCGTAACCCCGCCACCGGCGAAAAAGCGCTGTTCGGTGAATATTTGATCAACGCCCAGGGCGAAGACGTGGTTGCCGGTATCCGCACCCCGTCCCCCATCAGCAAACTGAAAGAGGAAATGCCCGACGTTTACGACCAGTTTGTAGAGATCGCCACCCGCCTTGAAAACCATTATAAAGATATGCAGGATATGGAGTTCACCATTGAAAACGGCAAGCTCTTCATGCTGCAGACCCGTAACGGCAAACGCACCGCCGCCGCCGCTTTAAAGATCGCCGTCGATCTGGTGGACGAGGGCATGATCGACGAGCGCGAGGCCGTGCTGCGCGTTGAACCCAAACAGCTTGACAGCCTGCTGCACCCGCAGTTTGACGCCGCCGCCCTGAAAAACGCCGAGGTGATCGGCAAGGGGCTGGCCGCCAGCCCGGGCGCCGCCTGCGGCCAGGTGGTATTCACCGCCGAAGACGCGAAAGAATGGCATGAAAACGGCCATAAGGTGGTTTTGGTACGTCTTGAGACCAGCCCCGAGGATATCGAGGGCATGCAGGTGGCGGAAGGCATTTTGACCGTCCGCGGCGGCATGACCAGCCACGCCGCCGTTGTGGCCCGCGGCATGGGTACCTGCTGCGTATCCGGCTGCGGCGAGATCGCGGTGGATTACGACAAAAAATGCTTTACCCTCTCCGGCAAAACCTATAACGAGGGCGATTGGATCAGCATCGACGGTTCTACCGGCAACATCTACGGTGAAAAGATCGATACCGCCGACGCCTCGATCTCGGGCGATTTTGAGCGCTTTATGAAATGGGCCGACGGCGTGCGCCAATTGAAGGTATTTACCAACGCCGACAACCCGCACGACGCCGAGCAGGCCTCTCATTTCGGGGCCGAGGGCATCGGCCTGTGCCGTACCGAGCACATGTTCTTTGAGGCCGACCGTATCAAAGCCATGCGTGAGATGATTGTGGCCGACAACGCCGACGACCGTAAAAAAGCCCTGGCCAAGATCCTGCCCTATCAGCAGGGCGACTTTGAGGGGATGTTCCGCGTGATGGGCGAGCGCCCCGTCACCATCCGTTTCCTTGATCCACCGCTGCATGAGTTCCTGCCCAGCAAAGAGGAGGATATCGCCGAGATCGCCGCCGAGATGAACATTTCAGTTGAGAAGCTGCACAACGTCATCGACAGCCTGCATGAGTTCAACCCCATGATGGGTCACCGCGGCTGCCGTCTGGCCGTCAGCTATCCCGAGATTCCTGAGATGCAGACCACGGCCGTCATCAACGCCGCGCTCAAGGTCTCGAAAGAGCTTGGCATCAATATCGTGCCCCATATCATGATCCCGCTGGTCGGCGAAGTGAAAGAGCTGAAATTCGTCAAAAACGTAGTGGTCGCCACCGCCGATAAGCTGATTGCCGACGCGGGCAGCGATATGAAATATGAAGT
The DNA here is from genome assembly GCA_030538855.1 of Oscillospiraceae bacterium. Taxonomy (GTDB): domain Bacteria; phylum Bacillota; class Clostridia; order Oscillospirales; family Ruminococcaceae; genus JAUNTE01. The sequence continues at coordinate 9,615 of JAUNTE010000028.1, read as the reverse complement.
TGGCACCATGATCGAGATCCCCCGCGCGGCGCTGACCGCGGACGAGATCGCCCAGGAGGCCGAGTTCTTCAGCTTCGGCACCAACGACCTCACCCAGATGACCTTCGGCTTCAGCCGTGACGACGCGGGCAAATTCCTGCAGTATTACTACGAGAGCAAAGTTTACGAGAGCGATCCCTTCGCCCATCTTGACCAAAACGGCGTTGGCAAACTGGTTGAAATGGCCGCCACCCTTGGCCGTAAAGCCAACCCCGCTCTGGGCCTTGGCATCTGCGGCGAGCATGGCGGAGACCCCACAAGCGTTGAGTTCTGCCATAAAGTCGGCCTTGACTATGTGTCCTGCTCACCCTTCCGGGTGCCCATTGCCCGTTTGGCCGCTGCGCAGGCTTCCATAAAAAATCCCCGGTAAAAACCGGCGCGTTCCCCTTATTTTATCAGTAAAGATCCGCATGGCGCGCAGAGCGCCATGCGGATCTCTTTATTTTCTCTAAACTTTTCCATCCAAGCCGGTTACAAACGCACCGGCAAGAGCATTTCCCCCCTGCCCTTTTCACGGCGGGCAATAAACCGATCAAAGAGCGGTTTGCGGCCACCCTCCTCTACACGGCGGCAAGCAGAAAAAAGGCTGCGTCTTTTTCCCGTCTCTGTCTCTCCTTTATGCAAAGGCAGAAAGCGGAGCCTCTGAAAAATCACTTTACAAACTTTCGGTATGCGGCTGACAGCGCCTTACCGCTGTGATGAACGCCCGATGGAAGCTGCGGAGGCAGCCCAAAAACTACTGTTCTGTCTTTGGTCAAAAACTCATCCAGCTGTATATGGGATAGACGGAAAACCATTTTGCAAAATCCATACCCATGACACTCAACACCAGCGGGACAACAAGAAGCAGAAGCGATAAAAATGAGGCTTGCAGATAACTTTTTCTTTTATATGAAAGCAGCAAAACAGCTGCACCGGCAAGGGCAACGGCGATGAACTGTGACGCTGCCGCCAGTATGAGAAATACCAAAACCGGAAGTTTCAGGCCCCATGTAAAATACATGGGCAGGTTCTGTACGGCAGACAAAAGCCCGCCCATAGGATACGCCCGGCTGATGGAAATAAAGCGGAATATCCACGGCAGCAGCACCATAACGCCGGCCGCCGCCCCGCATACCGCAATCTTTTTCTCAATGATCTGCCGCTTTCCTCTGGCCGTCGCCGCCAGCAGATACCATGACTTTTTCTGTTCCTCCATAGCCATGACGTTTCCAAATGCAAATATCACGCACAACGATAAAAACAGCAGGTCCATAATGAAACTATCGTCTAAAAATCCAAACAGATACTGATACCCCGTGTCATAAATAAATTCGCCGTTCGTGGCCTGTACATGCGCATACTGCGCCTCTACCCGCTGAAACGCCGGATAAAAAGTAAGCACGCCATACCACTGAAGCTTCATCTGTTCGGCAGTGCTCTCATTCAGTATCCCGTCGGCATGCTGCTGTTCAATGCGTTCGATCTGGCTTTTGGCCTCTTCAAAACGAGCGCGCTCGGTCAGTATCAGCTGCTCTTTTTCTGCGGTAAGCCCGCCCTGAAGGCTGGCCATCACACCCGCGTAATACTGTTCTGTCACCGAGGGCGAAAAGGTCTTATTCAAATCCCGGTATCCAATCAAAATTGCAAAGGCGGTCAAAATGATCAGCGCTTTATTCGTAACCAATATCTTATAGGCTTCATGCCGCAAAAGATCGACGTGCGGACGAAACGGAAAGATGGATATTTGATAGTTCTTTCGCAGCTCTAAATTTTTCCCTTTACAAAAAAGCAGCAAAGACGCCAGCACCCCTCCCACACAGCATACAAAAACTGTCAAAAGGGATAGCGACAGCCGTGATACGGCGTTTCCGGCAATATTCAAATTCATATATCCGCCGTACAGCTGTTCTGTTTTCATCATCCCAAAAAAGGATAGGTATTTCACCGCATTCAGGCCGGAATAAGCAGGCACAGCCGTATACACGGCCCAGTTCACCCCCAGCCAGCCTACCCCCACCAGCTGCGGCAAAAAGCTTTTGCTTGTGCAGATGGAGACAGCGGTAAGCGCCGTCCCCAGACAGAATAAAACCATCCCTTTTGTGAACAGGCTGAGCAGGACATGCTGAAACAATGTCACAGACAGGCTGCTTTCCAAATAGACCGCGACGGATTGCAGCTGTGCTGTAAAGTTACAAAGCCCCACTGTGATCTCAGTAAAAATAAAATTCGCTCCGTAAAGCAGCAGGCACACCGCCATCACATGCAAAAACAGGGCGGTAAGTTTTGCGCCGATACAATTCACAACGCCGTTTTTTGTCGCTCTGGTAATATAAAAAAGGCCTTTTTCCTTTTCTTCGGTAATCAAACTTCCTATAAATAAAAAGACGGAGAGGATCATCAGCAAATCTGTATCCGGCCTTTCCAGCGCTGTACGGATGCCCTTTGAGAGTGAAAAACATATATTTTCAGAGGACGCCCCGGCGTGGTCACCGGCGCTTTTTTCAATGTTCTGCCGGCTGAAACCATTACCGGCGGCTGACCCAAAAATCGAGATCTCGCGCAGAGAAGCCGCCTCGTTTTGGATACCGGCAAGATATGCGTCATAGCCCGACACCGTTGTCATCTCTTTGTATATCTCGTCGATCAGCGCTTTTTCCGTCCGCAGGTCATCGGTGTATTTCAAATAGCCGCCGTTCAGGTAAAGCTGCATATACTTCTCGATCATATCCGGGTTTTCCGCCAGCAGCTGATTCGCCAGCGAGGCCCCCATCTCATCGCCGCGCGCCTGCAGTGACAATATTTCAGAAAGGGTGCTGACACCGTCCAGGTTCTCTTTCATCCGGGCGATATAGCTGTATTTTTCTTCTTCCTCCATGACGGACAGGTCTGACGACAGGGCTTTATAGGCTGAAAGCGGGGCTTCTCCTTCTTTTGGCATCGTGGCGTACCAAAGCATAAAGATGTTGATGAGCAGCAATACCCCGGTAAGTATCAAAAAGCTGCGCTTACGCCATACTTTCAGCAGCTCATATGGGATCAATTTCAGCATGGCGCTCCTCCTCACCAAAAATGTGCATATACACCTCTTCCAGGTCTGCCGCACCGCCGTATTTTTCACAAAGTGCGGGCACGGCGCCCCTGTCTACCAGGCGCCCGTTTTTTAAAAGGATGATCTCTTTGGCGATAGACTGAATATCGGAAACCACATGGGTGGAGACAAGAATAATTTTGTCCCCGGATATATCCTTGATTTTTTCGCGGATGCGCACACGCTCTTTGGGGTCAAGCCCCGCAGTCGGTTCGTCAAGGACGATCAGTTTCGGTTCACCCAATATCGCCTGGGCGATCAGGATACGCTGTTTCATCCCGCCTGAATAAGCGCCGACAGGGCGGTTTGCCGCCTCTGTCAGATTCACATATGAAAGCACCCGCTCTATCTCGGGCTGGATATTTTTTTTTGAGATCCCCTTTAACGCTGCCATATATGATAAAAAACGCCTGCCTGAAAAAGTATCATACAGCCCTTGCTGCTGCGGCGCGTTGCCAAGTATGCTGCGATATGCCGCCCCCATTGCAGAGATCTCCGCTTTGTCCCACAGCACCTTGCCCGAAGACGGTCTCAGATTTCCTGTAATGATATTCATCATTGTGGATTTACCGGCCCCGTTTGGCCCCAGCAAACCGTAAATACCTTCGGTAAATGTAAGAGAAACAGAATCCAGCGCTCGCTTTTCTCCATATTGCTGCGTAATGTTTTGCAGTTCAAGCTCCATTATTTTCCACTCCCCGCCATTTCAACCGGCATCCAGCCTGCCGCCCGGCTTGCGTACAGGTCGTCTTTTGAGATAAGCGCGTATCGATATTGATAGATCTCATATGCGCCGTCACTGCTCTTTTCACTGACGTCATAATCGTAAACGGCCAAAACATTCTCACCCGCGTCGGCAAGTATGTCCAGCTGCCAGCCAAGAGATCGATTCGTCAGGGTGGAATGGTACGTCTCTCCCGATTTCATATCCACAAAATAAAGGGTGGGGTCCGGGTTCTCTCCAAGGCTGGTACAGCAAAGCGTGTCAGAGAGTGTGAAATAGATATAGGTTTGGGCAAGTGCGGCAAGCGGCGTCTTCTCCCCGGTGAAAACGTCGATTTTTATAATACCTTCGCCGCCGGAAATATAAAGGTATCCGTCCCGTACCGTACAGGCGCTTTGCTGCGCCTTGTTGTCCGCACGATAAATTTCCGTTTTGCTTTTATTTTCGCAATCAAGCGCGGCATAGACGGTACTGCTGTTTTTATAGATCTCTTTCCATTCCTCATCGGCAAGCTTTGCGGTCTCTTTTTCACTCATACCGTCAGGATAGGCAACTCCGTTCAAAATAAAGCTGTTTCCGGCCGCCCCGATCACCGTCTGATAAATGTTATCGCCAAACTCCAAAGAGATCGTGTCAACGATTTCATTTCTTTCGATACTGTATTTTGAAAGGTTTCTATCCGTAGAGGCCGTATAGTTCCCCACGGCGTCGTACTCGGTTTCAAGCCGCTTTGTAACAAACCACAAATACTCTCCGTCCCCAAAAACCAGTTTTTCCGTGGTAATATTATCAGGGAAGGTATAGATTTTTTCTCTCGATGAGCCGTCAAGAGCCATGCGGTAAAGGGTGTCGGCCTGTGCTTCAGGAGAGGATGGGTCGCCCCCAAGCGCATAAGAGACGCCGCCGTCGTTGTCATAGCCCCGGTTTAAAACATACAGTGAATCTCCCCACACAAAGGGCAGAGAGTCGATGCCAAATTCCCCCTGCGCATACACGCTGCTGCATTTGTCGCTGTCATGGCGGCAGCCGCTGTCAGAACATAAATACACCTCTTTTTTAGTGGCATAGTCGATATACATCAGATGCATACCGAAAAGTCCGTCTGCGATCTTATCGTTTTGCGTAAAATAATAAAATCCGCTTTCTGTGCCAAAATGATTGGAAAAGGAAGAACTGCCGTCGCAAAGCAGGGTGATCCCGGCGTTTGCCGTTTGCTGCTGCGTACCGCTTTGGCCCGTGGATAAAGTGGACGGCGCGTCGGCTCGCTGTTCGTCCTTGCCACAGGCCGAAAGAGACAGTACCAATACCGCCGAAAGTAAAAACAATGATATTTTTTTCATAAAAAATATGACCTCCTTGAAAATTTCTTCGCAGATACTGCGAAGTGATCCAAGAAGATCATATCGTGTAAAAGTCAAAAACCAGTCAAACCGCAAGCGTTATTTTCACCATGGCCCCGCCTGTCTCGCCATTGCCCAGCGTCAAACTGCCGCCGTGCTTTTTAGCAAGGATGCGGCAAATCATCAGCCCCATGCCAAAATGCTCCTCATCCGTAACACCGGCAGGCATATAGCCGTATCTGGCTTTCAGCATATCATCTGAAAAACCGCACCCGTCGTCCGACACCGTAACGGCCAGCGTATCCTGAAAAAAATCAAACGACAACACGATCTTACTTTTGGCAAATCTGGCCGCATTGCTCACAAGATTTTCTAAGATACGGTACAGCACTTGTACATCGAGGCTGACGCTGTGGACCGCGGCATTATTTTCACATATCAAAAGCATGCTGTAAGGGTTCGCCAGTACCTTCAGGTCCTCTGTGATTTCGCTGTATAAAGCGTCAAACACGATCGTTTTACGCTTTATTTCAAGATTTTCCAAATGATTGATGGTACGAATAGACTCCGTATAATTTTCCAGCCGCTTTGCCGCTTTTTCAATGTTCCCCGAGATGCTTAAAATCTTTTCTTCGTCAACTTTTCCAAGGGGGAGATTGAGCCTCAAATATTCCGCATGTCCTTCAATGATCGCGATAGGATTACGAAGGTCATGCGCTACCGACGCCTGCAGCTGTTTGCGTTCTTCGATCATTTCCCACAGCTTTTGATTGTTCTCAACCAGCGCTTCCCGCATCTGCTCAAAAGAGCGGCAGAGCGCGCCAAGCTCGTCGCCGGCTTGATAAGAAATTTCAAAATCGAGATCCTGTGCCGAGATCTTATCCGTGGCGTCAGCCAATACTTCAATGGGCTTTTTTAATTTTCTGTTGTAAAAGAAAAAACCACAGAACAATATCCCACCCAGAGAAAGCAGCACCGGCGCCGCAACCATGGCAACCGTGCAGCCGCGATATAACAGCTGGCGTTTGGGCGACAGAGAGGTAAAGCTGTTTTCGATCGAAGTAACAGAGTATTTTGCATCGATCAGTGATTCCAGCGTCGTCTCAGAATCCAGCAGGTAGGGTACGGCGATAAAATCGTCCCCTATTTTCATACGCAGCGTCGCAGTCGTCAAAGAGCCGTCTTCTTCTCTCTGCTCTATATTTAAAAAAACCTCATCTGATTGAGGCAGCAGCCAGTTTCTAATTGCAGCACACCCGGCAATGACAACAGCGGAAAGCGATACCACCAACAAAAAGGTGGTAAACACATACAGAACAAAAGCATTTCGCAGTTTGATATTCTTTTTGCCTTTTCTCATTTGTTCCATCGGTAGCCAACTCCCCACACGGTATCGATATACGCTTCTCCGGTTGCATTATGCAGCTTTTGCCGTATTTTTCGGATATGCTCTTTTATAACGCTGCTGTCCCCCTCAGCGTCCAGCCCCCAAACCGCTTCATACAGACGTTCACGGTCAAACACCTGCCCCGCGTTGGCCGCAAGAAACTGTAAAAGGTCAAATTCTTTTTTAGAAAACAGGATTTCTTCGCCCCGATAGACCACTGAGCGATTGGACAGATTTATCAGCAGTTCACGGGCCGCCATCAGCTTGGGGCTGTTTTTGCTTCGTTCTTCGCGTCGCAGATGGGCGGCGATCCTTGCCGTGATTTCCGGCAGGCTGAAAGGCTTTGTGATGTAGTCGTCTCCGCCGGTAAGAAAACCGTTCAGCTTATCCTGCTCTGTGATGCGGGCGGTTAGAAAAACGATTGGGCATGCCACCGCATCACGGATCGTTTTGCAAAGTTCCAGCCCATCCATACCCGGCATATTGATATCCAGCAAAATCAAATGCGGCTCGTTTTTCAATAACCGCAAAGCCGTTTTCGCGTCATTTGCAGTATCGGTCTCATATCCGCTGTTCTGCAAATGATCGGCAAGAAGCCCCGTCAGCATTACCTCGTCATCTACAATTAAAATCCTGTCCGCCATATGATCGCCTCCTTATAAACAGGATACAGGAAAACCGTCAAATTTTTGTCAAGATCTTCTGAGGGCTTGTTGTTTGAAAACAGAGAAACCGAACCTTTCTCATACAGCGCGCCGCTGCAAAACAAAAAGCGCCGGGGTCTTTGGCCAAACGGGCGTATTTTTAACGCCGCAGACGCCGCTGTGCATAAAAAACGGTGAGCTTGATTTCTCAAACAAGGCTTTGACAATTTCCATAAAATATTCTCATCAGCGCGGCGGCCGGCCGGCAAGCGTTTCTTTTTTATTTTATTATAATACCCTAAGCGGACAGCGGGCAATACGGTTTTTCGGGGTAAAAATAACAGCCGGCTGCGTTGTTCCCGTTGCCGGGCGACAGCCCGGCTGCCTCGTCCGTCCCGCCGGCTGCCATTTCCTCTTCCAAAAAGCTCCGCAGAACCTGTCGGTGAGCCAAAATGGAGGCTGGAAAATCCGCAAGGTTCAGTGTGCTTTTCCGCCCACCTTCACCAAAAAAACGCTGCCGGCGCCTATTTTAGCCGCCGGCAGGCGTGTTGTCCCCTGTCCGCTTAGGTGATGCCCGGCGCCGAAAACAATATCAACAGTGCAAAGCAGCGCTCTTTTCCTGAATTTTCAAGAGCCTCTCCAGCAGATCATGGCAGCAGAAAAACCGCCGGGCGTTTGCCCGGCGGTCTCGGCTGCATCTTGTCTGCCGCCGCGGGGCGTCAAACCCTGCGGACGGCCTGCCTTTAAACTTATTGCAGCAGCTGCAATACGCTCTGCGGCTGCTGGTTCGCCTGCGCCAGCATCGCCTGCGCCGACTGCACCAGCACGCTCGTCTTGGTGTACTCCATCATCGTTTTCGCCATGTCCGTATCGCGGATACGGCTGTTCGCCGCGCTCATGTTCTCGCTCGTCACGTCCAGGTTATTGATGGTGTGCTCAAGACGGTTCTGCATGGCGCCCAGCTTGGCGCGTTCGGTTGAAACAGTCTCGATGGCGTCTTTGATGGTGGCGATCGCCCCGTTGCCCGCGTCCGCATCGGCCGATATATCCACGTCCTTGACGCCTATACCCTCCGCGTCCATCTTGCCGATTTCCAGCTCCACCACCTGATCCGCCGTATCGCCGATCTGCAGCTTCATGCTCAGGTTACCGTCCAGCAGCACGGTGCCGCTGAAGTTCGTCTTGCTGGCGATACGGTCGATCTCTTCGATCAACGCCGCTGTCTCCTCCTGCAAATTGGCACGGGCTTTTTCATTCAAAACGCCGTTGGCGGATTTCATCGCAAGCTCGGTCATGCGGTTTAAAATATCGTGCGTTTCAGTCAGGGCGCCCTCCGCCGTCTGTATCACGCTGATCGCGTCCTGCGCGTTGGCCGACGCCACATCCAGTGATTTGATCTGCGCTTTCATCTGCTCGCTGATCGCAAGGCCCGACGCGTCGTCGCCCGCACGGTTGATGCGGAAGCCCGAAGCCAGCTTCTCCAGGTTTTTGGATACCTGATTGTTGTTCATGCCCAACTGACGGTTCGCGTTGATGCCCATGATATTGCTTCTTACTACCATACCCATAATAAATACCTCCCTGTGTCTGCGGCCCAAAGAGCGTCCTCTTCTCTTTATTGGGCCTGTGTGAATGTTTTTTATTTTTGACACAAAGGCTTCTGGGCCGCGCGCTGCCCTTTGCCCTTATGTTAAAAAACCTGTTTTGCCTGCGTCTGCATATCTTTTTCTTTTTCTTTTTTATACACCTCGCCCCGCAGCACCGGCAGCTCGGGCGGGGCGGTGATGGCCAGCTTTAAATCGCCGCCTTTTTTTATCACCTTGACGACGATATCATCCCCGATCATCACAGATTCTCCGGGGTTTCTGCCTAGTACCAGCATCTGTGCGTCTCCTCCTTCTGTGGATAAATAAAAAAGCCGCCTGTCTGTGAAAGTATACTCTCACAGACAGGCGGCCAAAGCCCCTGTTTTGCCGCGCAGCGGCTATATAACACCCTTAAAAAATAAAAAAACCGCCTTTTTCGGTGCATCTGAAAAGGTATACTTTTCCAGACGATCTCATAGAGCGGTGCGCCCTATGTGTTTGGCGTTCTATATTATATATCGCCCCCTTTTTTCAAAAATCAAGCCCCTTATCAAAAAATCAAGAAATTTGTTTTTCCGCCTGTTCATATTCCCGCAGCTTTTGATAAAAGGTCGAGCGGGGCAGTCGGGTCTCGTCCAGCACCTGCGACAGGGTCAGCTGTCCCATACGAAACGCGCGGGACAGCGCTGAAAAGTTGGGCGGAAGGGGGGTCTTCGGCCGTCCAAACCGCACCCCGCGCTTTTTGGCCTCTTCAATACCGGCGGCCTGGCGGCTGCGGATCTGTTCGCGCTCATTCTGCGCCACAAAACTCAACAGCTGCAGCAC
>JAUNTE010000312.1 GCA_030538855.1 Oscillospiraceae bacterium | reverse complement strand
AAAAACGATAGGGGGCACGGGCTTTCTGAGGTGTTTTCACCCGAACTGCTGGGCCGCTTTGACGCGGTGATCCGCTTTGAGGCGCTGAACGAGGCCGCGCTGACGCAGATTGCCGCCCGCCTGCTTGACGAGCTGAGAGAGCGGCTGCATGGCTGGGACGTGGCTTTTTCGTATGAGGCCGAGGCCTGCGCTGTCCTGGCGGCGCGCTGCCAAAAAAGTGCCTTCGGCGCGCGTTTTATGCGAAAAGAACTACAGACGTCGGTGGAAAATCCCTTGTGCGTGATGCGCCTTAATGGTACAATAAAACCCAAAGGCGCTCTGCGTTTGACAGTGAAAAACGGAGAACTTTTTTTACTGCCCGATAACGAGGCCAAAGTAACGGTGTTGGCGGCCATGCCCGGCTGACCTATCCGCTATGAAAGGGAGAATACCATGAAAGAGTGCAGTGTGACGGCGATAGTGACGAAGGAACAGACAGCCACGTACATGGGCAGCGGAGATTTGGAGGTTTTGGCGACGCCCTGTATGGCGGCGCTGATGGAGCACGCGGCGATGAAATGCGCGGCGGATCATCTGGAAGAGGGTATGACGACGGTGGGGACGGCCCTCTCTATCACCCATGACAAAGCCAGCCCGGTAGGGGCCTGTATCCGTGCCACGGCGCGGTTAATAGAGCAGAAGGGCCGCGCTTTTTCGTTTGAGGTAGAGGCCGAGGAAAATGGCGTACTCATTGGAAAAGGGACCCATACCCGTTTTGCGGTAGACCGCGGACGCTTTATGGCGAAGCTTAGCTGACGGGGGCGGGGATATGAAAAAGGTTACGGCAATTTTGTTGGCAGTCGGTTTGGTTTTGGCCATGGCGGGCTGCGCCGGACAGGGGCAAAACGGAGATTCGGCCTCTTCATCGGTAAATATGGATTATACGGTGCAGGCGCAGGCCATTGCCGATGCGCTGCAAAATGAAGATTTTTCAGCGGTGACGGCGCAGTTTGACGCCGCGATGGCGGCGTCGTTGCCGCAGGAGGACCTGAAGGCCGCCTGGAACCAGACCATACAGGGGCTGGGCGCTTATACCGGGCGCGGTACGCCTGAAAGCGCGGCGGTGCAGAACGGTTGCACCGTCACGGTGCCTGAACAGTATGAAGAAAAAATCGTGGCGGTACAGATCAGCTTTAACAGCGAGGGCCGGGTACAAGGGCTGTTTTTTTCTTACCGGGAGGGGGAAAATAGTGGCCCTCACCCTGCGGCCAGCCTGCCGCAGGGCGTAAAAGAAGAGCAGGTGACCGTTGCGGGAGAGCCCTCTCTGCCGCTTCAGGGCGTGCTCACCCTGCCGCAGGAGGTAAAAAATCCCCCGGTGGTGATACTCATTCAGGGGTCGGGACAATCAGATAAAGACGAGACGATTGGGGCAAATAAGCCTTTTCAGGACATCGCGTGGGGCCTGGCTGAAAAAGGGATCGCGACGCTGCGGTATGATAAGCGTTATATGACCTACCCCCAGGCCGGGCAGCAGCTGGGCGGCAAGCTGACGATATATGACGAAGTGCTGGACGACGCGGACGCCGCGATTGCCCTGCTGCGGCAGGACGGACGGGTAGACCCGGAACGTATCTTTGTGCTGGGCCACAGCCTGGGCGGAATGCTGATGCCGTATATAGCGGCGCAGCATCCTGAGCTTGCAGGGGGTATTTCTATGGCGGGGTCGCTGCGTCCGTTATGGGAGATCATGTACGACCAAAATATGGAACTGGCTGATACCCTGCGCCCGACCCTGGGTGAAAACGACCAGGCTGTTTTAGAGGCGCAGCTGCAGCAGCTTGACAAGGACAGACAAGAACTGGAACTGATGGCCCAGGGCGGAGGGACCGGCAGCAGCGCGCTGATGGGAATATCGGCGGCGTATTGGCGGTCTTTGATAGAGACTACCGGAGAGCGGCAGCTTGAAAAAGTGACGCAGCCGCTGCTTATCCTGCAGGGGGATGCGGATTTTCAGGTTTACCCCGACAAGGATTACACTTTGTGGGAGGCCTGCCTTGCAGACAGGGAAAATACGGTTTTTCACCTGTATGAAGGGCTGAACCATTTGATGATGCCCACCAGCGGCAAACGGGATACCAGCGAATATGAGACGGCGGGGCATGTATCGGAAGAGGTGATCGCCGATATTGCCGCCTTTGTACAGGATACCGGGGCAGCATGAATCAGACGTTTTTTTGCCGGATTTTCTAAATTGCAATCACAAAAAAACATCCTTGCCAAAAGACCGGGCTTATAAGGAAGTATGAAAAAGCCGCATTGAGCCAGTAAAAGGCTAAAAATGCGGTTTTTTCTATCATGGGTTAGCCTGCCAAATTCGGAGCGGTACGGATAAAGTTTATTAACAGAAAACGACAAATTTAAAGTTGCAAAGGAGAATTTTAAAATGTCGATCAATGAACAATTTAACATCATAGCGAAAGAATATGACAGTAAAAGGCGTATATTTATCCCATGCTTCCAGGATTATTATGAAGCAACAACAGACTTTATTGCGGCAAATATTTCAACACCAAAAAGAATTCTGGATTTAGGTGCAGGAACAGGATTACTGTCGTATTTTTGGTATCGGCATTTTCCTGAATCAGAATATGTCCTTGTTGACATAGCGGAGGAAATGTTAGATATAGCCAGAAAAAGGTTTTCAGGATGCAATCATGTTTATTATGAAACAGCTGATTATTGCAATGAATT